>DATJOH010000126.1:0-6680 GCA_035507235.1 Acetobacteraceae bacterium | reverse complement strand
CTGCGCCTCGTCAACCCGTTGGAACCAGCTATCGAAATAGTCGGAGACATTCGCTTCGGGCGCCGATCCTGGCGTCGGCGCCGGGGTTAAAGGCGCTTGGCCGAACGCCAGCGCAGGCACGCCAACGCCGCAAAGCAGCAGCAAAACACCACGCAGTGTGCCCATCGGCTGTCCGACCCCGGTTTGTAATATCTAGCCGGATATAACGCCTCCATCCCCTTCGCAACGCCGGCGGCCGGGAACTCCCGCGGCTAAACTTAATTTTACGGTTCAGGCTGCGCCCGCGTCGGGCTTGCCATGACGCCGCGCAAGGCGCGGGATGGAGACGCGATTGCGTGGCCCGCGGCCGGATAAAGCGGTTTTTAGTAGGACGCTCTCGGCGCAAGTGCCACCTGCCGGAGGCGGTGCGAAGCCCGCGCGCGGCACCGTGGTCACCAAGAGAACAGGCGAGATGGAACAGCTCCCGTCCGACGAGACCAGATCCGAGCCGCCGGCCGGGCCGCCGCGGCAGCACATACTGCTCGTGGAGGACGATGCCGGCATCGCGACCGAAGTGGCGGCGGAGCTGGAGGCCAGGGGCTATGGCGTAACCGCGGTCGGTGACGGCGCCGCGGCGCTCGAGCAGGCGCTGGCGGGTGGGTACGACCTGCTCGTGGTGGATCGGTTGCTGCCCGGCATGGACGGGGTCGAGGTCATCCGCCGGGTCCGCGAGGAAAATCTGCACACGCCCGTGCTTGTGCTGAGCGCCCTCAGCGCCGTGGATGAAAGGGTGCGCGGCCTGAAAGCCGGCGGCGACGATTACCTGACAAAGCCGTTTGCCCTGCCGGAGCTCGCCGCGCGGGTAGAGGCCCTGCTGCGCCGGCCGGCGGAGACCCGGGAAACCGTGCTGCGCGTCGGCGACCTCATGCTCGACCTGATCGACCGCGAGGCCTGGCGCAACGGTCGCCGGATCGAGCTGCTGCCGCGTGAATTCAAGCTACTGGAATACCTGATGCGCCGTCACGACCAGGTGGTGACGCGCGCCATGCTGCTGGAAGACGTGTGGCACTACCGGTTCGTGCCGCAGACCAACCTGGTGGACGTCCATATCGGCAAGCTCCGCCGCAAGCTGGACGCTCCTGGGGAAGCCCCGTTGATTGAAAGCGTCTGGGGCACCGGCTTCGCCCTCCGCGAGCCGAACAGCGCCGATCATCACGCCGCCGGGGCTTGACCGCACCGATCAGAGGCTGCCTTCCGGGTCGCCAATGAGTTACGAACCGATCCTACCGGTCGTATGATCGAGCTGTTCCGCACGGCGACGTTCCGGACGGCCGCGTTGGCAGCGGTCGCGTTCGGCACCAGCACGCTGCTGCTGTTCCTGTTCATTTACTGGCAGACGGCAGGGCTGGAGACCGCCCGGATCGACGCTTTTCTGGGCCATGAAGCGGCCGCGATCGCGGCGAAGGATTTGCCGGCGGCGAAGCAGGATGTGGCCACCCGCTATGCCCGGGACCTGCATCGGCAGTCCTTTGCCGCCTTGTTCACCGCCGCGCGACAGCCGATTTCGGGTGACGTAACGGTGTATCCCCCTGGTTTGCCGCCGGACGGCGTGCCGCGGCAGGTGTTCGTCATACGCAACGGCAGCGCCGGCGAAAAAGTGCGGGCCATTGCCCGCAGATTGACCGACGGCAACGTGGTCGTTGTCGGGCGTAGCGAGGAACTTATTACCCGATTGCGCCGGGTGGTGCTGCGCGCGCTGGAACTCGGGCTGCTGCCGGCCATGGTGTTTGCCCTTGGCATCGGCATGCTGGCAAGCCAGCGGGTGCTCGCGCGGTTACGCCGCGTCAACAAAACAATCTCCCGCATCATGCTGGGGCATTTGCATGAGCGGCTGGAATCACGTGGCACGCACGATGCGTTCGACAAGCTGGCGACGGAAGTGAACCGGATGCTGGACGAAATCGAGCGGCTGGTGGCGGAGGTGCAGGGTGTCGGTGACGATATCGCGCATGATTTGCGCACGCCGCTCGCCAGGATGCGGGCGCGCCTCGAAGGCGCGCGCACACGCGCTTCCACGCATGCGGAATTGGCCGGTGTGGTGGATCTGGCCATCGGCGATCTGGACCAGGCGTTCACGATGATTACGGCATTGCTGCGAATCGGCCAGATCGAGGGTGGCGCGCGCCGGGCCGGGTTTTCGACCGTGAATCTGACCGCGATCGCGCGCGAGGTTTTTGAGCTCTATCAGCCGGTCGCGGAGCTGAAGGATATTACGTTGGTGCTGGAAGCGGCGCCCGATCTGACGGTGAGCGGCGATCGCGATCTGCTGTTCGAAGTCGCGGCGAACCTGCTGGATAACGCGGTGAAATTCACGCCGACTGGCGGCACGGTGCGCGTGCAGGCGCACCAGGAGGAGCAGGGCGCCGTGCTTATCGTCCAGGACACCGGCCCCGGCATACCGGACAGCGAGCGCCGCGCGGTGCTGCAACGTTTCCACCGCACGGACCGCAGCCGTCACGTCCCCGGCTACGGCCTGGGCCTAAGCCTGGTGGGCGCAATCCTGCGCCTGCATCTGTTCCACCTGCATCTGTCCGACGCCGCGCCCGGCCTCGTCGCCACTGTCCGAACCTGGCCGGAATGAAATAGCAAGAAGGCAGCTTCTTCTTTTCTGGTAACGGCCCAGGTAGGACAAGCATTTGAAAAGAAAGACAAGCAGTTCTTTTTTGAAAAAAAGAACCAAAAAACTTTTATCCGTTTCGGGCAGCACAGAATCCGCCGATTTGGACTGGCTGGCGGACGCAACTGACAAAAGTCTTTTGCTTCTTTTCTTCAGAAAAGAAGTCCTTTCTTGCCTGTTCTCCTTTTCGCCCTACCTGGGCAGTTACCTTTTCTGAAGAAAAGAAGCAAAGGACTTTTTCTTATTCGTTCCTTAGCTGAACGGATAATAGCGGAAGCTGAGGAACAGCATGTTATCATCCGTCTTGGGCGTCGGGCCTACACCCTGGAATACGGATCGGTGGGTGTAGGAATATTGCGGTCCCACCTGCATCGTTCCGAATGGGCCTTTTTCGAATTTCCACCAGGCGCCGATCGTGCCCTGCACCACGCCTGACGTGTTGCCCACGCAGCCGGAGCTCGCGCCGAGTTCCTCGTCGCACGTATCATTGGAGTAGAGCGGATTGCCGTAGCCGAAGGCTGTCAGCTTGCCTTTCACCGAGGCATCGAAATAACGGCCGGCAATCTGCTCGGTGCCGCCATACGCGTAGATATCGAGATTGGGTATCGGATGGGCGACGACACCGACCAGCGCCTCGGTTTCCGGCAGCGGATCCGGCTTGCCGGTGGGGCCGATGACGGCGTCGGGCAGCTGCGCGCTGCCGTAACGGCCGATGCCGCGGCCGATCAGGAAACTGCCCTGAAGATCGACATAATGCGGTATGATGGGGATAATCGCGGCCGCGCCGCCGCCGCCGCCCATCACCGTATGGCTGCTGCCGTCGCCCAATGTGCTGATGCGATCGTGCATGAAGCGCGCGACGCCATATGCCTCGAAATGGCCAAAGCCGGGGTCGGCCGCCGCCTTCACGATCACGTCCGGCGCCACTTCTGTGCTGTAATTGGTGCCGGAAAAGAACAGGGTGCCACCGGGATTGGTCGAATTGATCGTGCCGAGGCTGGAAGGAACCGCGCCGTTGGGCCCGGTATAGTACACCGTCTGCGGATTTTCCACCGAGGCAGCCAGCCACAGCGTCTTGTCCGCGAAGGATTTCACGAAACGGAATTGCGGCTGACGCGACCAACTGAAACCCGGCACGTACTGTGCGTCGATGGTCAGCGGGTTATTCACCTGGCCTACCATGTAGGGAATGCCCACCTTGTCCATGGTGAGCAACGACCAGGTCTGGCCGCCCAGGAAGTAGAAGCCGAGATCCGAGCGGTCATACACCGCGAAGGCGTGGCGCACGCGTGGCGTATAGCTGTTGCTCTCATTCGAATTGGCGGTCGGTGCCGCGCCCAGCAGGTCACCTTCGAAATAGGCGATCAGCTTGGTGTTCTCGTCCGGATCGCCTTCCGCCAGCATGGAGAGGCGGCTCTGGCGCGCGGAGAAGCGCGTTTCGTTCTCGTGGTAGAGTGCCGAGTTCGGCAACGGTATGCCGGTGCTGAAATTGGAATTGACGTCCGCCACTTCGTTCCTGGTTCGATATATACCCGCCGCTTCGATGAAACCGCCGAGCGTGACGCGTATGCCGCCAAGCTGGAAGGTGCCCTGCTTCAGTTTGGGCAGTATTGACTCCTCGACCGGGGCGAGCGCCACGGAGCCCGGGGTCGCCCCGGGGGCTGCCGGCACCAGCGCATAGCCGGCCGGGATTTGCGGCATTTGCGTGAGGCCCCGGCTATCGATCATCGCCTGCGCATGGGCGGCCTGGGCGGAGGCCGCTTTCACCTGCTCCGCGTGCACGGCCATGTCGTGCTTCAGGTGGCGAAGCTCCGCCTGCATGGCCTGGATCTGCCGTTCCAGGCCGTTGAGCCGCGATACCTGGTCCTCGGCGGCAGCCGGGCGCCACGCCAGCGTCGCCGCAAGCGCGGTCGTCAGGAGAGCGGCGTGGCGGGGCGAGGGAAACCTCATATAAAACTCCGTCTTCGGACAAACTGGCGCCGCGGCGCCTATGGCATCCGCCAGGGCCCCTGAATGTGACAGTTCTGTTGCGGGCGCCGTCGGGGAGCGCCGGCGTGGCTGTCCCACCACAATAAAGTTAAATTTAGGCGAGGCCTTGCCAGGCACAGCCGCGACGGCGCTCCGTTGGAACGGACTTTGCTGCGCTGCACAGCACCGCGCAGGTGCCCCTCTCCGTCCGCCGGCAGCGCTAAAACATTATATACTGCGCCAGCTTTCATTGCTTCCTTATATGCGCCGCGGCATGCGTAAGGCGCAGACGAAGGGCGTGAAGTTGCTGACGCGGAATATGGACGGCACGTCATGATCGGCATTGTACGGATCGCCCTCAGGCGACCCTACACCTTCATCGTCATGGCCATGCTGATTTTGATTTTCGGCGTGCTGTCGGCCATCCGCACGCCCAAGGACATTTTGCCGAACATCGGCATACCTGTGGTGGCGGCCGTCTGGTCGTACAATGGCATGCCGCCCGACGACATGTCCGGCCGCATCGTCTATTATTATGAGCGCACCTTAAGCTCGCAGGTGAACAACATATCGCACATCGAAAGCGAATCGATGTTCGGCTATGGCGTCATTAAAATATTTTTTCAGCCAAGCGTGAATATCAATGGCGCGCTGGCGCAAGTCGCGGCGGCGTCGCAAACGGTGCTCAAATTGCTGCCGCCGGGCATTAATCCGCCGTACGTGCTTTCCTTCAACGCCTCCAGCGTGCCGATCCTGCAACTGGCGCTTTCCAGCAAATCGCTGTCGCAATCCCGCCTGTTCGATTACGGCCAGAATTTTATCCGGCCGCAATTGGCAACGGTGGAGGGGTCCGCCATCCCCTCCCCCTACGGCGGCAAACTGCCGCAGATACAGATCGATCTCGACCAGCGCGCCCTGCAGAGCTACGGGCTTTCGGCCCAGGACGTGGTTGTCGCGCTGGCAAAACAGAACCTGATCACGCCGGTCGGCACCGCGAAAATCGGGCTGTTCGAATGGGACGTGGCGCTGAATGACGCGCCGAGCGCCTTCGAGGACCTCAACAACCTGCCGATCAAGCGGGTGAATGGCACCGTGGTCTATATGCGCGATGTCGCGAATGTGCGGAACGGCTCGCCGCCGCAGACGAACATCGTGCATGTGGATGGCTCACACGCCGTGCTGATGACCATCCTGAAGGCCGGCGCCACCTCCACGCTTGACATCATCGCGGACACCAAGGCGCTGCTGCCGCAAATCGAGGCGTCCCTGCCGCCCGCCCTGAAGCTGACGGCGGTGGGCGATCAATCCGTATTCGTGATTTCCGCGGTCATGAGCGTGGTGCGGGAAGCCTGCATCGCGGCGGTGCTCACCGGTCTCATGATCCTCGTCTTCCTCGGCAGTTGGCGATCGACGGCCATCATTACCATTTCCATACCGCTTGCCGTGCTGTTCTCGCTGACCGTGCTTGGCATGTTGGGCGAAACGATCAATGTCATGACGCTCGGCGGCCTGGCGCTCGCGGTGGGGATATTGGTGGACGATGCCACCGTCACCATCGAGAACATGAATTACCATCTCGAAATGGGCAAGGAGGTGGAGCAATCCATCATGGACGGGGCGCGCCAGATCGTGGTGCCGGCCACCGTCTCGCTGCTCTGCATCTGCATCGTGTTCGTGCCGATGTTCGGCTTGGGCGGCGTTGCCGGCTATCTGTTCAGGCCGCTCGCGGAAGCGGTGGTGTTTGCCATGATCGGCTCCTACGTGCTGTCGCGCACCTTGGTGCCCACCCTTGCCAACTTCTTGCTGGAAAAGCACCAGCACCGCCGCGGAGCGGCAAAACGGGGATTCTTCACCCGGTTCCAACGCAGGTTCGAGTACGGATTCGAGCTGATGCGCCGCAACTATGTCGGGCTGCTGGCCCTGGCGCTGGCATGGCGGGCGCGCACCCTGATCGGATTCTTTTCCATCGTGCTACTATCCTTTCTGCTGCTGCCTTTTCTCGGCCGCAATTTCTTTCCGCCTGTCGAATCGCCGCAAATCAAGCTGCATGTGCGGG
>DATJOH010000125.1:0-3422 GCA_035507235.1 Acetobacteraceae bacterium | reverse complement strand
CGGCTTCGCGCTGGAATGCGAGGCCCTGCAGCGCGTGCGCGGCGAAATGGGCCTGACCAACCTCGTCATCATGGTGCCGTTCTGCCGCCGCGTCGCCGAAGCGGAGCAAGTGCTGGCGGCGATGGCCCGCCACGGCCTGGCACGCGGCAAGAATGGCCTCGAAGTTTACGTCATGTGCGAAATCCCGAACAATGTCATTCAGGTGGACGCGTTCGCCGCCCTGTTCGATGGATTTTCCATCGGATCGAACGACCTCACCCAGCTCACGCTCGGCGTTGACCGCGATTCCGAAATTGTCGCCTTCGATTTCGATGAACGCGACCCGGGCATGCTGGAAATGTTCCGCCTCGCCGTCGAAGGTGCGAAGCGCAATCACCGCAAGGTGGGCATATGCGGCGAAGCACCCGCCAATTACCCCGAAGTCGCAAGTTTCCTGGCGGGCATCGGCATCGACTCAATCAGCGTCAATCCCTCGAGCGTGCTGCGAACCATCGATATCGTACGCGAAGCCGAGCAAGCCCGCCCCGTGTGCGTCGAACGCATCGGCGCGGCCGCGTAAGTTGCCGGAGATGACAAGAAAAGAATCTTCTTTTTCTGAAGAAAAAGAAGCAAAAAGACTTTTATCTGTTGGTATCTGGCCACGCGGCCGCCTGCGGCGCGGAACCAAAGAGCAAAAGTTTTTTGCTTCTTGTTTTCAAAAAAGAAGGCGTTCCTTCTTTCAAGATCACGCCCCCGGCCGCCTGGCATGACCAACCGCATTGTCACCCTCACGTTGAATCCCGCGGTTGATCTCGCCTGCACCGCCGCCGCCGTGGTCCCAACGCACAAGATACGAACGGAGGATGAGCGTTATGATCCGGGTGGTGGCGGCATCAATGTCGCGCGTGTGTTGCACGTATTGGGTGGTGAAACCACGGCCCTGATCATGACGGGTGGGGTCACCGGACGGCTGGTGGAACAGTTGCTGGATGAGGAGGGCGTGCGTTGGCGCGCCCTGCCGATTGCTGGCCGAAGCCGCATCAGCGTTACGGTTCACGATCGCGGCAGCGGCCTGGAATATCGTTTCGTACCTCCTGGTCCGACCATCGCGGCCGGGGAGTGGCAGGCGGCACTTGATGTGCTGCGCACGGTGGAGGCGGACTGGATCGTTGCCAGCGGCAGCCTGCCACGCGGCGTGCCGGTGGATTTCTATGCGCAATCGGCCGCGATCGCGGCCGCACGCGGCCAACATTTTGCGCTCGACACGTCCGGCGCGTCATTGCGCGCCGGCGTTGGCGCCGGCGTCGAACTTCTGAAGTTGAGCCTTGGCGAACTGGAATCCCTGGTTGGCCATGCAGCCCCCGATATGGCGTCCCGCGATGCCGACATCACGTCCCTGCTGCGGGCCGGCGCGGCGCGCATGATCGCAGTGAGCCTTGGCGCCGAGGGTGCGATCCTGGCGACCGCGAACGGTATCATCGGGTTGCCGGCGCCGCGTGTGGCGGCACAAAGTGCTGTCGGCGCCGGCGACAGTTTTCTCGCCGGCCTTGTGCTGGGCCTTGCCCGAGGCCTGCCTAATCGCGAGGCGCTGGCACTTGGTATCGCGTCCGGTGCGGCCGCGGTCGCGCATTATGGGACCGCGCAGGTGACGCGCACTATGGTGGACGGCCTGTTTCGCGATATCTGTCCGCAGGAGCCGACAGATCCTGGGGATGTCGCCATCCTGGCCGCCGCAAATCCCGCCAGGGCGGCACAATGAGCGGATGCTGGCCGCGCCATTGACGCCGTGCCGCACTGCAACGGAGAATGCGGTTTGGACGGCCGGGGGGCTGGCATGAGGCGATGGGTGGTGCTCGCAGTTACGGCGCTGGTTGCGGCGCCGGCGTGGGCCGCCGAGCTTGCGCCGGAAACGCCGCATGTGGTGGTGCCCGGGCCCTCCAACGGCCATCGTCTGTACGTCGGATCATTTCCCGCCGCGCATGGCGTGGACGGCAAGATCATCGTGCTGAACGGCGACAATTTGAAAATGATCGGCGAGGTCGCGAACGGGTTTTTCGGCCTGATGGCGCTTTCACCCGACGGCGGCACGCTCTACAGCGCCACCACGTTCTTTTCCCGCGGCGATCATGGCGTGCGCACGGACGTGGTGGAACTATACGATACCACCACCTTGAACCTCGCCGGGGAGGTGGTGTTGCCGCCGAAGCGGGCGCAGACGACACCCTATGACGCCTACCTGGTACCGTCCGCTGGCGGCACGTTTCTGTACGTGCAGAACGCGACGCCGGCCTCTTCCGTGACGATCGTGGACCCGTCACGCCGGCGTGTGCTCGCCGAAATTCCAACGGACGGCTGCATCGGCATTTTTCCCTCGCCGGTGCGGGCCGGCCGCTTCTCCACCCTGTGCGGCGACGGCGCCGCGGTCACGATCGATATCGATGCGGATGGGCATGAGGTGGCGCGCCGTCGCGGCGCCAAGCTGTTCGACCCGCAGAACGATGCGCTGTTTATTTCTGGTGCGAATACCTGGAACGGCACGCTTTTCGTTTCGTTTCTCGGTAATGTGCACGAGGTCGATTTTTCTGGCCCGGTCGCCACGCAGAAAGCCCCCTGGCCGCTTGTCACTGGTGAGGACGCGGCCAATGGCTGGCGCCCCGGCGGCTACCAGATCGCCGCCTATGACCGCGCCAACGGCCAGCTTTATGTAACGATGCATCCGCACGGGTACGAGGGTAGCCACAAAGCGGCGGCGGAGGCGATCTGGCGCGCCGATGTGGCGCGACATATGGTTGTCGCGCGCGGGCCGGGCAAGGGTGTGGTGGCGCTCACCGTCACACAGGATGCGCACCCGCTGCTGTTCGGCGTGACGCTGGAAACTGGCCAGGTTTATCGTTTTGATGGTGAGTCGCTGGCGCCGCTCGCCAATACCCCGGAAGGTGGCGCCGTGGAAAGCGGCCTGCTCATGGCGGTGCAATGATGCTGCTTGCGGTGACCCTTGCCGCCGCCTTCCGGCTCGCGATGGCATTGGTTTTCGCGCAGTCCGCGTGGCACGCGGGGCGCGATTGGCCGCGCCATGTCGCCGCGATTGCGGCGTACCGGCTGCTGCCGTCGCGCGCGGCGCCGGCGGCGGCGTTCCTGCTGACGACGGCCAATGCGATTGTCGCGTTGCTGGTGCTCTCCGCGCCGATGGCGGCGATCGCGGCATGCGCTGGCGCGGCGCTGCTGCTGCTGTATGCCGCCGCCATGGCCATCAATGTGCGGCGCCGCCGCTTCCATATCGATTGCGGCTGCGGCGCTGGCGGTCAGCGAATCTTCACGCTGCTCGTCGTTCGCAATGTTATCCTCGGCTGCCTGCTCGGCGCCGCCGCGTTCGCACCGGAAGCTGGTTACGAAATCATGACGATGACGGCAATCGGCGGCACCGCGCTCTCGCTCTCTGCCCT
>DATJOH010000124.1:0-9097 GCA_035507235.1 Acetobacteraceae bacterium | reverse complement strand
GTGAAGGGCAACCGTCGTCTCGCCGTGGTCGGCGCACCCGCCGATCTGGAAAGCACACTAGGCGCCCACGACGTCCGTGCCGGTGTGCCCAAGGCTGACGTCATTCTCCTGTTCACGCCGAATCGCGCCCGGTTCGACGCGCTGGTACCTTCTGTGCTCGCAACTTCGTCGCGCGACGCGATCCTTTGGGTGGCCTATCCCAAACTTACGTCACGCCTTGCCGCGGATCTAAGTCGCGATATTATTCATGGCCTGGCGCCCGAATATGGCCTGGACACGGTAAGTCAGATCGCTATCGACAATGATTGGTCGGCGCTCAGGCTGAAACGAATGGCGTAATATCAAGGCGCATTGCGTGTGACTCAACGGTAATGGAAGTCAAGCTCAAGAAAGCAGTTCTTTTTTGAAAAAAAGAACCAAAAAACTTTTATCTGTTACGGACGGCACCGATGCTGCTTATGTGATCCGGCTGCTGCGAGCCAAAGTCAAAAGTTTTTTGTTTCTTTTTTCCAAAAAAGAAATACTTCCTTACTTCGCCGGTGTGTCAATCTCCGTGCAGGTCGCTGTTACCAGGAAGACACTTGTTTTTCTTCGGTAAAGAAGACTCTTTCCATTCCGTCACCAAGTAAGCGGCAGCGCCTTAGGCCCCACTACACCTCCGGGCCAATAGGAAATTTCCGTGCCTTCCTTCACCCGGAAATCCGGTATCCGCCGCAGGAATTCGGTGATTGAAACCTTCATTTCCAGTCGCGCCAGATGCGCGCCCATGCAGCTATGCACACCGCCGGCGAACGCCAGGATCGGCTTGCGCGGACGGTGGAAATTCACTTCCTTGGGATTCTCGAACACCGCCGGATCGTAGTTGGCAGTCGGCAGGATGCTGGTAATCCTGTCGCCCTTTTTCATGTGCACGCCCTGCAGTTCATAATCCTGCGTCAGCGCGCGGCCGGAGAACGTGACGGTGAAAACCCGCAACAGTTCTTCCACCGTATTTGCGATGTTGTCGGGGTTGGCGATGATTTCGTGCCGCCGGGCGGGGTGCTGCGCCAGCCACAAGAAAACGTTGTTCAGCGTCGCGAACACGGTGTCGAGGCCGGCGATGAACAGAAAGAACACGAAGCCGAAAATTTCCTGGCGGCCGAGCGGCTCGCCGGCGGCCTTGCCGTGGACGATGGCACTGATGGCGCCCTCGTCAGGCTTTACGGTCTTCTCCTGAATGACGCTCTGCAGATACGTGCACACGTCCCGCATCGAGGTTTCGGCGATCTTGCGATCCTGCGCGTGCAGCAGGCCGATGGCCCAGCCGACAAAAGTGTCGCGCATATCCTGCGGCAACCCCATCAAATCCAGGAAAACCGAAACTGGCAGCGGTCGGCCGAAATCCGTGGTGAACTCGCAACCGCCGTTGTCGATAAATTGATCGATCAGATCATTGGCCAATTTCCGTATATAGTCTTCCAGCTTGGCGATGGCCTGGGGCGAGAACATCGGATCGAGGATGGCGCGGTACTTGCGGTGCAGCGGCGGGTCGATCTCAAGTGGAATGAAATCGAAATAATTGGCCGGGTCGCGGGGGAACGGCGTCGAGCCGCGGGTGGTAAAGATTTCAGGATTCCGCAACACGAAATAGCAATCCTCATATTTCGTCAGCATCCAGGCATTGCGCGTGTGCTCGCTGGGGCTGAAGAAAATTCGCGGGTGTGTCTCGTGCAACTTCGCCATGAAGGCGTGCGGCGCGGCGAGAAACTCCGGGCCCTCGGTGAGGCCGATTGCATGCACCAGTTCCGGGGGCACATGTGACGGGATGCCGGGTTTTTCCAGAACTTGAGCGTCACTCACGGTCGTTCTCCTCAATCCTTCGGCCGGCCGCGCATGTTAGAATTGTGATTCCGGCAGGTAGACAACCAGCCCATCCAATGCGTCGCGAACCGTAATCTGGCAACTCAGCCGGCTGCCCGGCTTTGTCTCGGTCGCGGAAAATTCCAGCATTTCGTGCTCCGCCTCGGACGGCGTGCCGACCCGGTCGAGCCATTCATCGTCGACGTAGCAATGGCAGGTGGCGCACGCCAAGCCGCCGCCGCACTCGGCGACAATGCCGTCGATCATGTTATTGATCGCGCCCCGCATGACGGAATCGCCCACCGGCACGTCCACCCGGTGCCGGGTGCCGTCATGCTCAACGTAAGTCACAAAAGCCATGTCACATCCTTGCCGGGTGCCGTGAAACAGGTGAGAACGGTGTTCTCATAAAATATCTATATCACCGGAGGCGGGACAGGTGAAAGAACTTTGTTCTCAGCGAACAGGCAGATGATCCGTCCCGCCGACGAGGCCGCTTCCCCCGCGCCCGACCATGACCCGACCGGCGAGCGCAGCCGCCGGATCGTCGACGTGGCTTACGAACTGCTTGGCGATGCCGGCCTGGAGGGCCTGACCATCCGTGCCGTGTTAACCCGCACCAAGCTTTCCCGCCGCGCCTTCTACGAGCGATTCGCGGGCAAGGATGACCTGGTGCTGGCGGTGTTCGAACAAACCATCCGCCTCGCCGCCCGCCACTACGGCGATCAACTTCGCACGATGCCAGATCCGCTGGAGCGATTAAAACGCATCGTCACCGGCATCGTGCTCGGCCGCGGCGAATTGGACGGGGCGGTGACCGAAGATGGTGATCGACTCGGCGCGGCAATGAGCCGCGAGCATTTGCGCCTCGCGGAATCCCGCCCCGGCGATCTTCAGGCGGCGCTGCGCCCGCTGATTACGCTCATCGCCGAACAGCTCTCGGATGGCATGGCAGCCGGCGCGGTGCGGCGCAACAATCCGCAATTGCTGGCAACGCTGGTTTATAACCTTGTCTCCACCACCGTGCATACGGAACTGCTGGCGCAGGAAAATGCCCGGCCCGGACCCATGCCACGCGCTCAATTGGCCGCCGATATCTGGGAGTTCTGCCGGCGGGCGATTGTGGCCGAGTCAGGCGGTTGACAGGAATGATCAACGTTGTTGATTATGGGGAGGGAAGGGAAGAAGGAAATTTTCTTTTTTGAAAAAAAGAACCAAAAAACTTTTGTCTGTTTGGACGGCTGCGAAACTAGGCAGACATGCCCAAGCGCCTCGCACAACGAGCAAAAGTTTTTTGGTTCTTTTTTTCAAAAAAGAACACTTATTATTGTTCTGTTTTCATAACATTCTTCGGGAGGGCCCATATGCCGCAACCGCTGGCAGGCAAGATAGCATTGGTAGCCGGCGCGTCGTCCGGCATCGGCGAAGCGGCCGCGGTGGCGCTTGCCGCCGCGGGTGCAACGGTTGCGGTTGCCGCCAGACGGGCCGATCGCCTGCACGCACTGGTTGCCAGGATCGAGGCAGCAGGCGGCAAGGCGCTGGCGCTGCCAGGAGACGTTACGGATGAGGCTGTTGCCAAGGCCATCGTTGCTGAAACGCTCGAAACGTTCGGGCGGCTGGATATTCTGGTGAACTCAGCGGGCGTTGCCTCGCCGGGGCGGGTCGAGAATGCGGATATCGCGGAATGGCGCCGCGCCATGGATATCAACATGTTCGGCACGCTGCATACGTGTGCCGCGGTAATCGGGCCGATGCGCGCGCAGGGGGGCGGCGACATCATTAATATTTCCTCGCTCGCCTCGTATAAATCGAACCCGGTGTTCAATCCTTACGCTGCCAGCAAGTTCGCGCTGCGAGCGATGAGCGATGGGATGCGCCAGGAGGTGGGCGGCTTTGGCATACGGGTATGCGTCATCATGCCTGGCGCCACCAGCACGGAGGTTGCGGAATCGATCGCCGATCCCAATGTGCGCGACTTCATGCGCAAGCATGTCGGCAAGGAGGGCGCGATGCTGCCGGAGGATGTCGCCGCCGCCGTTCTGCTTGCGGTGACGCTGCCGCCGCGGGCCACTGTTTCCGAATTGATGATACGGCCGACGATCGACACGTCACCGTAACACATCGTAAGCCGTTTGGCAAGCAACGGCGCATCCGAGCGGGAGTTACGCGGTCCGCAGACGGTTTTTCTTGTGAAAACGCAACGATTTTGCACGAACTTCGTCACTGCATTCGCGGGAGAGCAGCTTCTCGTCAGAGCAAAAGTTGTTTGCTTCTTTCTTTCAAGAAAGAAGTCCTTTCTTCCTTGCATACTGAACTCAAAACCGTTCACCCACCATTTCCTCGCTCTTGGCCCAGAGCGCCCGCGCGCGATCCGGATCGAGTGCATAGGGCCGCACGCCGCCGCGCGCGGCCGTACCTTCAGCGTGTTCGGCCACGTGGCAATCCTCGCAATAAAGTCCGCCCACCATATCCGCCGGCGCCACGATGCCGGCCCACACGGTGGTGGCGGCGCCTTGCGGAATGGTTTTCCACGCGACGGATGGCTGCCCGGCGGCGACAGCGGCCTTGTTCATGTCGTCGATCACCTGTTGCAGATTGCCCGGTTGCATGTGGCGCCCAAGCTCGGTTTGGATGGTGCCCGGATGCACGGCGGTGGCGCGCATGCCATTTGCTTTGTGGCGCCGGTCGAATTCAACGGTGAACAGGATGTTGGCGGTTTTCGAGCGGCCGTAGGCGCCAAATTCGGTGTAGGGCGTGTGCTCGAAATTCGGATCGTCGAGGTCCACATCGGAAAAGCGATGGCCGGCGGAGGAGAGATTGACCAGCCGCGCGCCGGGCTTGAACAGTTTGGCGATGCGATTGACGAAAACGAAATGACCGAGATGGTTGGTGCCGAACTGGGTTTCAAACCCGTCCGCTGTCTTGCCTTGCGGGCACGCCATGACGCCGGCGTTCGCGATAACCAGGTCGAATTTCCGGCCATCGGCGACGAGCGCATCGGCGCAGGCGCGCACGCTGGCGAGCGAGGCCAGGTCGAGCGCGACAAGCTCCAGCCGCCCGCCCTTGGCTGCCGCGGCGCGCACCGGCGCGGTCGCGGCCTCCGCCTTGACGAGATCCCGGGCGGCGCCGACCACTTCGGCGCCGTGGGCGACGAGCACGCGGGCGGTCTCCACGCCGAGGCCCGCCGACACGCCGGTCACCAGGATGCGCATGCCGCTCAAATTTACGCCGTTCAGCACGTCATCGGTCGTTGACGTGGCGCCAAATGGTTCGGCCATGGTTTCCTCCGAAATCTTGGTTCGCCGTCAGCGGCTGGGTTTGGTAGATGCGGAGGAGGCCTCCGTTTATCAAGGGACAGCAATTCTTTGGATAACAATGCCGAACCGCCCGGCCAAATCAGGCTAGCCGCAGGCGAACCGGCGCGGAAGCGCAGGGCGGATCGGCTGCGCAACCACGAACTTCTGCTGGCAGCGGCCAAGGCCGCCTTCGCCGAATTGGGGCCGGAAGTCAGCCTGGAGGACATTGCCCGCCGTGCTGAGGTCGGTATTGGCACGCTCTACCGGCATTTTCCAACCCGCGGTGCAATCATCGCCGCCGTTTATCGCCGCGAAGTGGAGCAGTTGGCCGAAAGCGCCGAGCGCTTGCTGGAGACAATGCCGCCCGCCGAGGCGCTGCATGCATGGATGCGGCTTTTCGTCGATTATATCTCGACCAAGAAAGTCATCGCCGCGGCGCTGAGCGCCATCGGCGGCGGTGCCGATCTTTACGCGATTTCCGGCGCACGCATTTCCGACGCCATGGCCCAGTTGCTGACCCGGGCGCGTGCGAGCGGCGCGGTCAAGAGCGACGTCGATCCAAACGACCTGCTGCGGGCGTTGCTTGGCTTCACCTACGGCAACAACAGTCCCGGCTGGCAGGCGAGCGCGCTGCGCCTGATCGACATCCTGATGGACGGTCTGCGGCCATCGCGCGCCGACTGAGCACTCACGAAAAAATGGACGGTGGCCAGAGCTTGCGAAGTGCCATATGAGAACATATAGGGTACAGATTTTGAGGTGAGCCCAGAGGGTGGACGACAAGCTGGTAGGCAAGCTGCGAATCCTAGCGGACGCGGCGAAATACGATGCGTCCTGCGCGTCATCCGGCGCGCCCAAGCGGGCGGCGGGCGTCGCCGGCATCGGGTCGACCACCGGCGCCGGCATTTGTCACGCCTACACACCGGATGGGCGCTGCGTGTCGCTGTTGAAGATTTTGCTGACGAATTACTGCCTGTTCGATTGTGCGTATTGCGTGAACCGCCGGTCCTCCAATGTGCGTCGCGCCCGTTTTTCGGTGGCGGAGGTGGTTCAACTCACGCTATCTTTCTACAAACGCAACTACATCGAGGGACTTTTCCTTTCCTCGGGCATTATCCGATCGCCGGATTACACGATGGAGCAGCTGGTGCTGGTTGCCCGGGCGTTGCGGCGGGACGCGGGATTCGCCGGCTATATCCACCTGAAAACCATTCCCGAAGCCAGCCCCTATCTGATCGAGCAGGCAGGATTGTTCGCCGACAGGCTCTCGATCAATATCGAATTGCCGGTGGCGCAAAGCCTGCGGCGCCTGGCGCCGGAGAAAAACGCCGCATCCATAGGTAAGGCCATGGGCCAGATGCGCGAACATATTACCGAAGCGAAGGCGGAGCGGCGGCGCTTCGCGCCGGCAGGGCAGTCGACGCAAATGATCGTCGGCGCCGACGAGACCAACGACGCATCGGTTCTGCAAGCGAGCGCCGGGCTTTACAAGGATTACGGTCTGCGGCGGGTGTATTATTCGGCTTTCAGCCCCATTACCGCCGCGAGTGCGGTGTTGCCGCTGAAGCCGCCGCCGCTGCAGCGGGAAAATCGCCTGTACCAGGCGGATTGGCTGCTGCGTTATTACGGTTTCTCGCCGGCGGAAATCGCTAGCGGTGGCGAGGGCGGCATGCTCGATCTCGACATCGATCCGAAACTCGCCTGGGCGCTGAAGAATCGCCAGCGATTTCCGGTCGACGTAAATGCAGCCGATAGGGAGGTGTTGCTCCGCGTGCCAGGCCTCGGCGTCCGTGCTGTCGATCGAATCGTTTCCGCGCGACGGTTTAGCAGGCTGCGCCTCGCGGATATTGCGCGCCTCAGCCGTGGCGCCAGACGCGTATTGCCATTCCTGATTACCGCAGACCACCAACCGAGCCGCCTCGGCGACAAGGAGGATTTGCGGAGGCTGCTTACGACGCCGGCGCGGCAGGCGAGCTTTTTCTAATGGATATAATCGGTGTCACGCTGCGTGAAGGCGCCGATCTCACCGGATTCCGCGCCGCCGTGCGCCGTCTGGTGGCGCGTCGGGTGCCGCCCGAACTTGTCGCCTGGACATCCACCGCAACAGGGGATTTGTTCGGGGCGTCGTTCAACGAGGACGCGCCGCCGATTGGCCTGCCGCGGGCAGTCGCCGCCCTGATCGATCTGGTCATCTGCCACCGCGATCCGGAACGTTATGCGCTGCTCTATGCATTGGTTTGGCGTGTGCTGCATGGCGAGCCGCATTTGCTGGAAAATCCTGGCGACAGGCTTGTGCACCGCCTGGACGCGCTGCGACGGGAGGTGCGCCGTGACCTGCATAAAATGCACGCCTTCCTGCGCTTTCGTGAAGTCACGGACCCGGACGGCGGCGAGCGCTATGTGGCCTGGTTCGAACCGGAGCATTTCATTCTGCAGGCAGCCGCGCCGTTCTTCGTCGAACGCTTTGCCAGCCTCGCCTGGTCCATTCTGACCCCGCAAGGCGCGCTCCACTGGGACCGGCAGAAACTCACGATGGGTCCGCCGGCGAAGCGCGGCGAGGCGCCGGAGGGCGACGCGTTGGAGGCGGCATGGCGCTGCTATTACGAAAGCGTGTTCAATCCGGCGCGGCTCAACCAGGCCGCCATGCGCGCGGAAATGCCGCGCAAATATTGGCGCAACCTGCCGGAGGCGGCCGCCATACGAGATCTCGTGCACGGAGCCTCGGCGCGCGTTCAGGACATGTTGCAACGGGAGGCGGCGGTGCCGGACAAACGCGATCCTGAAAAAGCCGTGGCGGCAATGGCACGGCAGAAGCCGCAAAGCCTGGAGGCGCTCAACCGGCTGATCACGGCGGCCGAACCGCTTTCGCCGGGCGCGGCGCGTGCTGTGCTAGGGGAAGGGCCGGTAGGTGCCGCCATTGCACTGGTTGGCGAGCAGCCGGGGGACCAGGAGGAGCGGGAAGGGCGGCCTTTCGTCGGCCCAGCCGGCCAGGTGCTCAATCAGGCCCTGGCGCATGCCGGTCTCGACCGGCACCAAATCTACGTTACGAACGCGGTGAAACATTTCAAATTCGAACAGCGCGGCAAGCGGCGCATCCACCAGAAGCCGGACGCCGGCGAGATACGGCGCTATCGCTGGTGGCTGCTGGAGGAGCTCGATTTTGTGCGGCCGCGCCTGGTGGTGGCACTCGGCGCCACGGCGGCGCAGGCGCTGGCCGGCAAGCCGATTTCCGTTACGCGTGCGCGCGGCGAAACCTGGTTTGGCGACCGGCACGGCTTTGTTACCGTGCATCCGTCGTATCTGTTACGCATCCAAGATGCGGCAGCGAAGGCGCAGGCGATGCGGGA
The DNA here is from genome assembly GCA_035507235.1 of Acetobacteraceae bacterium. GTDB lineage: Bacteria > Pseudomonadota > Alphaproteobacteria > Acetobacterales > Acetobacteraceae > CAJCIS01. The sequence goes on along the minus strand of DATJOH010000124.1, from coordinate 615 downwards.
ATTCCTTGCGGATATGGATCGCATTAAGGCGCTTGCGGCGGCCTGATGCGGTGTCGTAAGCGAGGCTATGCCGGCTCAAGGGCGGGTTGCGCGGCGCCGGCCTCGGTGCGTTTTGCGGCCTTGGCGAACGACATCGTGCCGTCGTCGAGGCGGCCGAAGCGCAGCGCTACCAGATCGCGCGCGTAATTCTGATATAGCTTCCATGGCGCCTTGCTGCCCTGCTTTGGCATCAAGTGCAGCGCCCGTTGCACGTAGCCGGACGAGAAATCCAGGAACGGCTCTTCCGTCACCGCAGGATCGTTACGCTGCGGCACGCAGTAGTCGGTGTGCGTGCGGTCCATATGGTTCAGCAGCCGGCAGACATATTCGCAGGTCAGGTCGCATTTCAGCGTCCACGACGCATTCGTGTAGCCGAAGGCGGATGCCAGGTTCGGCACGCCACCATACATCATGCCTTTGTAGGTCAGGGCTTGCGGGAAATCGATTTTGGCGCCGTCCACCCACACCTCAAGACCGCCGAGGAACATGAGTTTCAGGCCGGTGGCGGTCACGATGATGTCGGCCGGCAATGAATTGCCGGACTTCAGCAGAATGCCGTCGGGTGTAAAACGCTCG
>DATJOH010000123.1:0-3521 GCA_035507235.1 Acetobacteraceae bacterium | reverse complement strand
GCTGAATCGGGCGATGAAGAAAGGAAGTATTTCTTTTTTGAAAAAAAGAAACAAAAAACTTTTATCTGTTGCGGGCAGCACCGAATCCACCATTGGGACTGCTGGTGGACGCCATAGATAAAAGTCTTTTGCTTCTTTTCTTCAGAAAAGAAGTCCTTCCTTGCCTGCTCACCTTTCCGCCCCACCCGGGCAGTTACGCTTGCAGCCTCTACAACGTCATCATATCTGCGCCGCCGCAAATATTGGCGAGACATCGCCTTGCCATGATTGGCGGTACAATTCCAGCCACCGTTCCGCCTGCGTTGGCGCGCCGGCCGCGATTTCCTCGAGCGGCGCGAGAAACTGCGCCTCGCCGAAGCCGCGCGCCTTTAATCCGTCGCCGGCGATTGCCACCATGTCCCGCGCGAGGTCGCGCAGCGTGCCGCCGGCGAACGTGGTGGCGAGACCCTGCCGCGGGACGACACCGCGGAGCGCAACAAACGCTGCCGCATCGTGTCGCGCCAGCAGTGAAGCCGCCGCCGATTGCGCTGCTGCATCGTACAGCAATCCCACCCACAGCGCCGACTGCGCCAGCATCATCGCTTCGCTGCCGGCGTCGGCGCCGCGCATTTCGAGAAATCGTTTCAACCGCACATCGGGAAACACCGTTGTCAGATGGTCGGCGAAATCGCCGATCGTCGGCGTCAGGCCTTCCAGGGCCGGCACGCGCCCAGCCAGATAATCGCGGAAGGACGCACCGGCCACATCGATCAGCCTGCCGTCGCGTGCGATGAAATACATCGGCACGTCGAGCATCCATTCCACATACTGCTCGAAGGAGAAATCTTCCGTCAGCAGCGCCGCCGGTATGCCTGTCCGGTCCGGGTCGGTATCCGTCCACACATTCGCGCGGGTCGAGAGAAGGCCGCTGGGTTTGCCTTCGGCGAACGGCGAATTCGCGAACAGGGCCGTCGCCACCGGCTGCAGCAGCAGGCCGATGCGCAATTTCTCGCGCATATCGGCCTCGGAACAGAAATCCAGATTAACCTGCACGGTGCAGGTGCGCAGCATCATGTCAAGCCCGAGCGTGCCGACTTTCGGCATGTAGCGCCGCATGATGGCGTACCGGCTTTTTGGCATCCACGGCATGTCGTCCCGCTTGGCCAGCGGATGAAAACCGAGCGGCGCGAATCCGAGGCCCAATGGCGTCGCCACCTGCCGCACGTCAGCGAAATGGGCGGCGAACTCCGCCGCGGTTTCGTGCAGCGTCGCGCAGGGCGCGCCGGAGAGCTCAAACTGGCCGCCCGGCTCCAGGGAGACGCTTTCACCGTCGCGTTTAAGGCCGATCAGGTTGCCCTGGTCGCGTATCTCCTCCCAGCCGAGCGACGCGATGCCTTCCAGCATGGCCTGGATACCGCCCGGCTCGTACGGCGGCGGCTGAAACTGCCGTTCGCCGGCCAGAAAGAACCCGAACTTTTCGTGTTCCGTGCCAATGCGCCAAGCATCGCGCGGCTTGCAGCCGGCGGCGAGGTACTCGGCCAGTTGCCGCGCCGAGACGATCGGCGTCGTGTCTTCCTCACCGGGGTTGGACATGCTTCTCCGTGGCGGCGTGCCGGCGCGTGCGCGCTTCTCTTCAAACGGGGTGCCGGGCCAGCAATAGCGCGAGCCCGGCGATTGCCGCGGTTTCGGCCCGCAGGATGCGCGGCCCAAGCGAGACGGGATGTATGAAGGGGGCCGACCGCAGCGCGTCAAGTTCCCGTGCGGAAAACCCACCCTCCGGCCCAACCAGCAACCCTGTCTCGCGGGTTGGCGGCGGTGCGTGCGCGCGCTCGATCGCCGCCGCCAGTGGCCGTGCGGGCGGCCATTCGGCCAGCAGCGCCTCCAGTCGGCGCGGTCCATGGATTGCCGGCACCGTTAGCCGCTCGCTCTGTTCGGCCGCTTCGGTCGCGATCGCCGTCAGGCGGGCAAGGTTCACCTGCCCCGCATTCGTGCGCTCCGAGACAATCGGCCAGAGCTCGCTCGCCCCGAGTTCGGTCGCCTTCTGCACGACCAGGTCGGTGGCATCCCGCTTCAGCAGGCAGAAGGCGAGGACGACACCAGGCTCATCGGCCGGCGCGCGCAATCTGTCGCCAAGTGCGAAGCGCACTTCATGCTTCGCGAGCGTCTCGATCCGCGCGGCGAATTCGCCATCCTGCCCGTTGAACAGCAGCACCGCATCGCCGGGCGCCCGCCGCAGGACGGCGCGCAGATAATGCGCCTGGGGCTCCGTTCCCTTCACGGTCTGGTTCGCCCCGAGATCGGCCGGGAGATAGAGGCGCGGCGTCATGCGCGGATGCCAAGCACAGAAGCCCCGGCGACGCGACCCGCCCATTGCGCCCGCGGCCGACGCGCGGTGTACAGCGTGGCGATGACGAGCGCTTTCACCGACATGCGTGCCAATGGCTGGATCAGCACCCTGCCGCCACGCTGGCGCCCCTACCTGCTGCTGGCGCGCCTCGACCGCCCGATCGGCATCTGGCTGCTGTTCCTGCCTGGTGCCTGGGGCATCCTGCTCCCGCATCGCCCGACCGCCGGTTCGCTCCGCCTGCTGGCGCTGTTCGCTCTCGGCAGCATCGTCATGCGCGGCGCCGGCTGCGTGGTGAACGACATGTGGGACCGCGATCTTGATCGCCGCGTCGCCCGCACCGCCGGCCGTCCGCTTGCCAGCGGCGCGGTTTCGTTGCGGCAGGCCTTTGTGATGCTGGCGCTGCTGCTCGCCACGGGGCTCGCCGTGCTGCTGCAACTGCCGCCGCTCTGCTGGGCGCTCGGGGTGTTCTCGCTGGTGCTGGTGGCGCTCTACCCGCTGGCAAAGCGCGTCACCTGGTGGCCGCAGCTCGTCATGGGCTTCACCTTCGGCTTCGGCGCCCCGATGGGTTACGCCGCCGCCGCCGGCCGGCTCGACGCCGCCTGCGCCGCCCTCTACGCCGCCGCGATTTTGTGGGATCTCGGCTTCGACACGATCTACGGCTTTCAGGACATCGAGGATGACGCGTTGATCGGCGTGAAAAGCACATCCCGCCGTTTTGCCCACATGCCGCGGCGCTTCCTGGCCGCAAGCTACGCGGCATCGCTCCTCTGCCTTGCCCTTGCCGGCCGCCTCACTGGCGCGGCCCCGCTTTTCTATCCGCTCCTTGCCCTGCCGGCCGGCCTCATGGCGTGGCAGGTCATCGCGCTGAACGCGGCAGACCCCGGCGCCTGCCTGCGCCTCTTCAAGCTGAACCGCGAGACCGGGCTGCTGCTGTTGCCGGCGCTGCTGGCCGCCCATTGGTGAGGGACCCGGCCGCCTTCATACGCGCCAATACCACCCTCGCCCGCCCCGCCCTGGTGCCCGAGTTCACGCTCTACACCGCGACCGAAATCACCCCGATCTGGCAGGCCACCGAAGCCTGGCTGGCGGAACAAAACCTGGCGCCGCCCTTCTGGGCCTTCCCCTGGCCCGGCGGGCAGGCGTTCGCGCGTCATCTGCTGGACCATCCACAAAGCTGCGCCGGCCGGCGCGTGCT
>DATJOH010000122.1:0-8193 GCA_035507235.1 Acetobacteraceae bacterium | reverse complement strand
AAGAAAAAGAAACAAAAAGACTTTTATCAGTTTGGTTTGTGGGCCAGGCGGCGAGGGACCTCGGAACGCAATGAGAAAAAGTTTTTTGCTTTTTTTCAAAAAAGAAGCCTTTCTTTCGGCCTTCTCCAGGGCTTTTTGCCTGCGGCGCTATGCTCTCTAACTCACCTCCACATAATCGCGCCCACGCGCCCGCCGGGTCCGCCAGACATATTCCAGGGTCAGGCCGGGCCAGAGCGTCGTGTTTTTGCCGTTGCGATCCTGATACCAGCTTTTGCAGCCGCCGGTTTGCCACACGGTGTGGCTGAGGCGCCGTTGCAGCCATGTATTGTAGGCTTCCTCCACGGCCGGCTGCACCATGGCGGCGCGCCAGCCGCGGCGGCGCATCAGGCGAATGACGCTGACGATATAGCGCACCTGCGACTCTATCATAACGACCATGGAATTATGGCCGAGGCCGGTATTCGGGCCCATCATCAGAAACAGGTTGGGAAAGCCCGGTACCGTGACACCGTTATAGGCGTGCATGCCGTCGGCGAAGGCTTCGGCAAGCGTCAGGCCGTGGCAGCCGGTGATGTCCAGGTTCGAGAGGGCATCCGTGGTATGAAAGCCGGTGCCGTAGATGATGACGTCGATTTCGCGCGTTTTGCCATCCTCGGTGATGACGGCATCGGGCAGGATTTCCGCAATGGGATGCGTTACGACGTCCACATTCGGTTGCGCGAGCGCCGGGTAGTAATCGTTGCTGAGGAGCACGCGTTTGCAGCCCATGACGTAGTCCGGCATGACTTTTTGCCGTAGCGCGGGATTTTTGATCTGGCTGGCGATATGCTGCATGGCCATTTTCTGGCCGGCCTTGGCGAGGCTTTGGTTGCCGAGAAAGGCGGGCGCGCGCATTTCCTGCAACAGGTAGATCCAGGTACGGAACAGGCGGCGCAGCAGCGGCTGTTTCAGGCGGCGCAATTGTTTTTCGCTGAAGGCGTAGTCCGGGCGAGGCAATATCCAGGGCGGCGTGCGCTGGAAGACGTGCAATTTCGCCGCAACCTTGGCCACTTCCGGGACGAACTGGATGGCGCTGGCGCCGGTGCCGATCACCGCCACGCGTTTGCCGGTGAGATCGACATCGTGCCGCCAGGCGGCGGAGTGGAATTGTGGCCCCGCGAAAATCTTGCTGCCGGGATAGTCGGGGATCAAGGGCACGTGCAGGCCGCCCATGCCGCAGGCGAGCACGCGGCCTTCGAATAGCCTGCCGTCCTCGGCGCGGACGCTCCAGAGGGATCGCGTATCGTCCCAGCGTGCCGCGGCGATCTTGGCGCCGAAGCGGATGTTAGGGCGGAGATTGTAACGGTCCGCAACGGCGCGCATGTAGCCGAAAATTTCCTGCTGGCTGGGATACATCCGGCTCCAGTCGGGTTTCGGTGCGAAGGAAAGCGAATAGAGGTGCGAGGGAATGTCGCAGGCGCAGCCGGGATAGTGGTTGTCGCGCCAGGTGCCGCCGACTTCAGTGGCTTCGTCGAGGATGAGGAAATTGCGAGTGTCCTGCGCCTGCAGCTTGATGGCCATGCAGAGGCCGGAAAAACCGGTGCCGACGATGAGGATGTCCGCCGTTTCGACGGTTGTTGCTGTTTCCGGCAGCGCAAGTGCATCGAGCATGGCACCTTGTTCCTATTGGGCGTTCTTTCGGGAGCTACAGCGAAAGGAAGGACTTCTTTTTTGAAAAAAAGAAGCAAAAAACTTTTGCACATGGCGTCCGGCGTTCGGTTTCACCAGGAGAGCTCATGCTGTCCGTAAAGAGTAAAGTTTTTTGCTTCTTTTTTTCAAAAAAGAAGTCCTTCCTTCCTATGCTCAACCCACCGTTTCCGTAACCAATCGCGGCGCATTGCCCCGAGCGCGGCGCACCGCGGCGTGCAGATGCGCGGCAGCGTGCTCGAGCGATTCGCGTCCTTCGGGCACGAAACGATGTGCCAATTGCCAGACATGCGGCACCACCGGCCAGATGCGCAACGAAACCACAACGCCGGCGGCGCGGGCTTTTTCCGCCAGGCGGGTGCTGTCGTCGCGCAGCAATTCGCGTTCGCCGACATCGATGTAGAGTGGCGGCATGCCGGTGACGTCGCCATAGAGCGGCGAGGCGAGCGGTGTTCTTGCATCGACGCCGCCGAGATAGAAGCCGGCGGCGTAGGGCATGCCGTCGGCCTGGAACATGGCATCGCGCCGGACATTTTCGCGCATCGAGGCGCCGGTGAGGGCGAGGTCGGTCCAGGGCGAAAACAGGGCGATGCCGGCGGGCAGCCGGTGCTGGCGCTCGCGCAGCCGCAGCAGGAGCGCCAGGGCGAGACCGCCGCCGGCGGAGTCGCCGGCGACGACGATCGATTCGGCCTGTGTACCGGCATCGAGCAGGCCGAGATAGGCGGCTTCGGCATCCTCGACCGCGGCCGGAAACCGATGCTCCGGCGCCAACCGGTAGTCCGGCGCGAAGGCGGAAAATCCTGCTTTCGCAAACCAGGCGGTGATTGGCCGATGGGTGCGCGGCGCGCAGGCGAAATAGCCGCCGCCATGCAGATAGAGCAGCGAGGGTGCGGACTGTTCCGTGGCCGGGGCGGTGATGCGTTCGCCGCGTATGCCGCCGACCCAGTCAACCCGGTATTCCACATCGTGCGGGAAAGGCAGATTGCCGCTGTTCAGCACCGCGCGCGCTTCGGCGATGTCGCGTTTGCCCTTGAGGCGGCGCTTGATGGTTGCGCGCAGCAGCGCGTCCAGCGCGTGGGCTTGCCAGCTTGCCACCGCTCAGGCCTTTTGCGGCGTGAGGGCGGCCGCACCATTGCCGGCGTTGCGCGCGATGCGCTTCCAGTACGTTGTCGGAAAGAGCCGCTGGATGCGATCGATCATGCGGGCGTCGGCGCCGATCAGCAGACGGCCCTTGCGTTTGAGCACCGCCTGCACGATCTGGGCGGCGGCGTCCTCCGGCGCGGTTTTCAGCAGTTTGGTAAATTCCGCAGTCGCAATCTTGGCCTGTTCCGGATCGACGCCCTGGCTGAGACGGGCGGTGTTGGCGATTGCCGTGCGGATGCCGCCCGGATGCACCACGGTCAGCGTGACGCTGCTGCCCACGAGTTCGTGGCGCAATGCTTCGGAAAAGCCGCGTATGGCGAATTTGCTGGCGGCGTAAGGAACGTTGCCCGGTGGGCCGACCAGGCCGAAGACGCTGGACAGATTTACGATGTGCGCCGCCGGCTCGCGGTGCAGGGCGAACAGGAAGGCGCGGGTGAGGCGCACCGGGGCCCAGAAATTCACTTCCATCACCCAGGCGAAATCCGCCATCGACACCTGCTCGAAACTGCCGATCAGGGCGACGCCGGCGTTGTTTACGAGCAGCGTTACCTTGCCGTGTTCGCGCAGCACCGCTTCGGGGAGTGTGGCCAGCGCTTCCTGATCGGTCACGTCCAGGACGTGTTCGCTGACGGTGGCGCCGGCCGCGCGGGCCTTGGCGGCGGCGGTGGCGAGGCCGGCGGCGTTGCGATCGGCGAGGGCCAGGTTCATGCCGCGGCGCGCCAGCGCTTCGGCGAGTGCGGCGCCAATGCCGCTTGCCGCGCCGGTGACGACCGCGACCCCGCCCTGCATCGGAAAGTCCATGAAGCTTCCCCTGACCTTATTGCTGCGTTGTTCGTGGCTGCCTTGGTCGCACGAAGGGGCTTGGCGCAAAACCCTTCCCAACGCGGCGTGCCGGTTCTAAGGTAAATACCTTAGAACTCGCAAGAGGCATTCTTGACCCGCCAGATGGCTGTCCGGCCGCGTGCCCGCACCCGGGACCGGGTGCTTTCGGTATCGCTGGCGCTGTTCAACGAGCGGGGCATTGCCGGCGTGACGACGGCGGAAATCGCGGCCGGCTGCGGCATCAATGAAGGGAATCTGTATTATTATTTTCAGAAGAAGGAGCAGTTGGCGCTCGCTTTGTTCGACCGGTTCATGGCCGCCTTGCAGGCGGCGGCGGCGCGGCCGCTTGGCGATCCGCGGGATCCGGCGAGTTATGCCGCCTATCAGCGCGGCTGGTTCGACGTGATGTGGGAATACCGGTTCTGCTATCGCGATGGCGGCACGTTGCGGCATGTGGCGCCGGAGCTGCGGGCCCGGGTGGATGCGGTGACGCGGCAGGGGCAGGCGGCGGTGGCAAATGTGTTCGGGTTGATGCGGGCACATGGATTGCTGGACGCGACCGACCAGGAGATTGCAGCGCTGGTCGCCAATATCTGGATCGTTTCAAGCTACTGGATGGATTTCCGGCATGGCGCCGGCGGGCCGGTGACGGAGGCGGATCTTGCGTGGGGCTTGCGCCAGGTGGCGATGCTGTATCGTCCTTACCTGCGTGGCGCGGGGCGGGTGATGATAGCTAATGTGTAACTAATACCGCGGGCGTGGCGGCTGGAATTGCATGAAGGGACGCCTTCCCCTACGCAATGCGGCGCCGCAAAATCCGCGCCCGGCGATGAAGGAGAGATAACGCGTGCAACAGGCCTCGGCAGGTCAGCAGATGCGCAATGCCCTGTGCAACTGCGGCAGCGGCGAGAAATACAAGCGGTGCTGCGGCGCTGTGGGGGCGCGACCGCAAGCGCCGGGCGCGATGGGGGCATCGCCGGATAAGCACGACGCCCAGCGGCAATTTCTGCGGGCGGTGCAGTTGCTGAAATCCGGTCAACTCGCGGCGGCGATGTCGATGCTGGCCGCGGTGATCGAGAGCGATCGCAATCATTTCGATGCGTATCATGCGCTTGGCTCGGCGTTGATGCAGTGTGGGCGGTTCGCCGATGCCAGTGCGATTTTGTACCAGGCGGTGGCGCTCAGGCCCGATTCAGCGGCGGCACATTGCGATTTGGGGGCTGCCTACGACAATCAAAACCTGCACGAGCAGGCGATCGCCGCCTTTCGGCGCGCGGTGGAACTTTCGCCGCGATTGGCCGATGTGCAGCTTCGCCTGGGTCAGCTTTACGCCATGTACAGCAGAATGGAGGAGGCGAGCGATTGCTTCGACCGCGCCGCCGATGTCAAGCCGAAGACGACGGCGGCGCGGCTGTACCGGGCGGATGCGCAGTTGATGCGGGGCAATATCGCGGCTGCCGAGGAGTGGGCGCGCAAGGCGGTGACGCTGGAACCGACGAGCAGCGATGCCCAGGGCGCGCTTGGCGCGCTGCTTTATAACCAGGGGCGTTTCGCGGAGGCGACGACCTGTTTTGAAACCTCTTTGCGGCTAAATCCGAAAGCCGCCAGAAGCTGGGATGGGGTGGTGCGCTGCCGGAAATACACCGCAACGGACAGCGCCATTGTTGACCGCATGGGTGCGGTTTTGCGGCGCAACGATCTGCATGATTTCGAGCGTATGACCATACATTTTTCCATGGGCAAAGTGTATGACGATTGCGGGGATTATGCTCGCGCCATGGAACAGTTCGATGCAGCCAACCGGTTGCGGGCAAAGGATCTCGATTTCGACCGTGCGGGCCTGGCGGCCACCGTGGACAGGGCCATCGAGATTTTCACGCCGGAGTTCATGGCGCGCAATGCGGCCTCCGGAGATGCAGACCCGACACCGCTCTTCATCGTTGGCATGTACCGCTCGGGCACCACGCTGGTGGAGCAGATTGTTTCCAGCCATCCCGATGTAGCGGCAGGTGGCGAACTCACTGTGTGGGCGCCGACGGATATCGAAATCGATGCGGCCACGGGCGCATTCGATCGGGAGCGCACGCAAGCCGCGGTTGCGAAATACCTGGCCGCGCTGCGGAAGATCGGTCCCAACGCCGCACGAATCACCGACAAGCTGCCGCCCAATCTGTTTCGCCTCGGGGCGATTCATACGCTGTTGCCGCGCGCCCGGATTATCCATTGTCAGCGCGATCCGATCGATACGTGCCTGTCGATCTATTCGACGCTTTTCAATACGAGAATACCGTACGCCGCCAGGAAAGAGGATTTGGTTTTCTTTTATCGGCAATACCTCCGCGTCATGGACCATTGGCGCAAGACGTTGCCTCCCGATATCTTCCTGGAGGTGCAGTACGAGCAGTTGGTGGCGGATCGCGAAGCGGAAACTCGGCGCCTGATAGCGTTCGCGGGGCTCGACTGGAACGATAGCTGCTTGCAGCCCGAGCAGAATAAACGCGCCATTAGCACGTCGAGCGCCTGGCAGGTGCGGCAACCGGTGTACACGACGTCGTTGCGCCGCTGGCAGCGCTATGAGCCGTGGATCGGACCGTTGCGCCAACTGCTTGCGGCGGGAACGTGAAGTGAGAAAAAGGCGTTTCGGATAGCATCCGAATCCACCGATTTGGACTGGCTGTTGGACGCAACTGATAAAAGTCTTTTGCTTCTTTTCTTCTGAAAAGAAGTCCTTTCGTGCCTGTCCTCCTCCTTTCCCCCCTACCTGGGCAGTTACTTTTTTTCAAAAAAGAACTCTTCTTCTACTGCCAAAGCTTGGCAAATTCCCGCAATTCGGACGCGTTCAGATCCGAAATGGCCCAGAAGACCATGCCCGCGTGGGTCCAACTCACGTAATTATAGCCGTTCGTGGTGCCGGCGCGCGGGGCGGCGGTGCCGGGCCAGATCAGCACGTCGATGACGTGCAGATTTCTGTTGTAGACCAGCGCGGCCACCGGGCGCCCGGCGAAATAATCGAGGCGACCGCCCTTGAGCGGAAAACCGACGCCGGCGAAATCCTGCACCGGTGGCGAAAAATCGAGTTTTCCCGCGAACCAGGGTTTGACGGTGTGGCGATCGGTGGAGAGCACATCCATCAAATGCCCGGGCTGCAGGGCGCGGATATGATCCGCGACGGCCGCGGCGGCGAGGTCGGGCGGCCGGCGGGGCATGACGAAAAGCGCCAGGCTGGCGGCGAACGCGAGACCGGCGGCAAAGCCTGGCGTCTGGCTTCGCACCGAAAAGCCGCGATTCCGGCGGCCGAGTTTGGCGGCGAGGCCGGGCGGCAGGGTGGCCGGCGGGATTTCCGCGCGCAGGCGATGCGACAGGATGCGCAACGATTCGGCTTCGGCCCGGCAGGCGGGACAGGTGGCGAGGTGTGCGGCGAGGCGCGCGGCATCCGCGGCGCCGAGTTCGCCATCGTGATCGGCCTGGAGAAGAAGCGAGAATTCGGTGCAGGCAGGCGCGGTCATGGACGCAAATCCCGTGTCTGCGCCATCAGCTTCTGGCGCGCGGCGGCGAGCCGGGACATCACGGTGCCGATCGGAATGCCGGCGATATCGGCGATGTCGCGATAGGATAGTTCCTCCAACTCGCGCAGCACCAGGCATTCGCGCAGTTTCGGCGGCAACGCGGCGACCGCTTCGTGCAGGTTCGCGGCCCGCTCGGCACACAGCAGCGCGGATTCGGGCGATAGGCCAGGATCCTCGGTTTCATCATCGAGTTCCGCGGCGGGACGGGTGCGGCCAAGATGATCCATGGCGGCATTGCGGACGATGCGAAGCAGCCAGGCGCGTTCGTTGCCGCCGCGAAAGCCGCCAATGAAGCGGAGGGCGCGTTCGGCGGCATCCTGCACCACATCCTCGGCCGTTGCCGGGTCGCGCAGCAGCCAGAGGGCAAGCCGATACGCGGCCGCAAGATGCGGCAGCACCAGGCGCGCGTAATCGTCCTTTGAGCGCGAAACGATCATGCTGGCAGCGCCCCGTTTGCATCACCGCACAATGACGGTGCCGCGCATCTTGGGATGGATGGCGCAGAAATACCGGTAGGTGCCGGGCTTGTCGAACGTTTCTGAAAACCTGTCGCCGGTGTCGAGCGGATGGCTGTGAAAATCCGGCGGACCGGCCTCCGCGGTGACGGTGTGCGGAATGTCGTCGCGGTTAGTCCAGGTGACGCGCGCGCCGACAGGGACGATGAGGGTCGCGTCCTTGAAGGTGAAATTGTCGATCGCGACCGCGGCCTCGGCGGGCTTGGGCGCGGCCGGCAGGTAGTGCGGCAGCAGCAGGGCGCCGACCGCCACGGCGCGGAGGCGGCGGGCGTTCATGCCAGCACCGTATCGGTGACGGCGAGCATTTCGCGCCCGCGTATTTCGCGCACGTGGGTGACGCCGAGAACGGTGCGAAGCTTGTCGGGCGGGAAATCCTTGATCGGGCCTGGACTTGGCGCGGCGCCTGGCGCGGGCTGTGGAAAGGCGGTGGAGCGGGCGGTGTGGAAGCTGACGTTACCCTC
>DATJOH010000121.1:0-4197 GCA_035507235.1 Acetobacteraceae bacterium | reverse complement strand
TATCGGACTAGAGGATATCCGCTCGGCACTTTCCAGCGCCAATGCCAACAGCCCGAAGGGCGCGATCGATGTCGGGCCTGAGCGCTGGCAGATCTACACCAACGATCAATCCAATCTTGCACGGGATTATCAGCCGCTAGTGGTCGCTTACCGCAATGGCGATGCGGTGCGGCTGCGTGACGTCGCGGATGTGCAGGATTCCGTCCAGGATCTCCGCAACCTCGGCCTCGCCGACGGCAAGCCCGCTGTTCTGGTCATTATTTTTCGCCAACCCGGTGCCAACATCATCACCACCATTGAAAGCGTGCGGGCGGCGATTCCGCGGCTGAAGGCGGCGTTGCCTAAAGACATCGATGTCAAATTCGCGGTGGACCGTTCCACCACCATCCGCACCTCCCTGTCCGACACCCAACGCACGCTGATCATTGCCGTGCTGCTGGTGGTCGCGGTGGTTTATGCTTATTTGCGCAATGGCCGCGCCACCATCATTCCGGCGATTGCCGTGCCGACGTCCATTATCGGCACGTTTGGCGTGATGTATCTGCTGGGCTACTCGCTGGATAATCTCTCGCTGATGGCGCTCACCATTGCAACCGGCTTCGTGGTCGACGATGCCATCGTCATGCTGGAGAACATCACGCGCCACCTGGAGGAGGGCATGCCGCCCGTGCAGGCGGCTTTGCGCGGTTCGCGCGATGTTGGTTTTACAATCGTTTCCATAACACTTTCCCTGATTGCGGTATTCCTGCCGATCCTGCTCATGGGCGGCATCGTCGGCCGGCTGTTTCGCGAATTCGCCATGACGCTGTCGCTCGCCATTCTCATTTCCATGGTGATATCGCTCACCAGCACGCCGATGCTGTGCGCGCTGTTCCTGCGCCAGCGGGGCGGCGGCCCGCTCGATGCGCGGCCTAGTTTCTTCCAGCGCATGCAGAACGGTTACGCGCGGGCGCTCGCGGTTGCGCTGAACCATAGTTTCCTCGTGCTGCTTGTGCTGATGGCGACGATTGCGCTGAACGTCTGGCTATTCATCGTCATTCCCAAGGGATTTTTTCCGGAGCAGGATACCGGTCGCCTGGTTGGCGTTTTGCAGGCCGACCAGAGCACATCGTTTCAGATGATGAGCAAGAAGCTCACGCAAATGATGGCCATCGTGCAGCACGACAAGGCGGTGCAGGATGTGGTGGGCTATACCGGCTCCGGCAGCGGCGGCGGCGGGGCCCAGACCAATACCGGCCAGGTTTACGTGGCCCTCAAGCCGTTGTCGCAGCGCAGCTCCATGAGCGCTGTCATGGCGCGACTGCGGCGCGAGCTTGGCAGCGTGCCGGGTGGCAAGCTGTTCCTGCGGCCGGTACAGGATATACGCGTGGGCGGCCGCTCCAGCAACGCCGCATACCAGTACAGCATCCTCGGCGACAGCACGGCGGAGGTTTATGAATGGGCGCCAAAATTGCTGGCCGCGATGCAAAAGGATCCGACCTTCGTCGACCTGAATTCGGATCAGCAGCAGAAGGGGCTGGAGACCAATCTCGTCGTTGACCGCGACACCGCGTCACGCCTCGGTCTTACCATGTATCAGATAGACAACACGCTATACGATGCATTTGGCCAACGTTCGGTTTCGACGATTTACAATGACCTGAACCAGTACCACGTGGTGATGGAAGTGGCGCCGCAATATTGGCAGCGGCCGGACATGTTGAAGCAGATATGGATCAGCACGTCCGGTGGCCAGCCGGCCGCCACGGCGACAACGCAGCTTTCGGCGGGTTCCGTCGCGGCGCCTTCCACCATCACCGGTCCCGCCGCCATCACGCCCCCGGCAACGCCGAACATTTCTTCCACCGCCGCCTCCGCCGGCAACAGCACCGCGGCACTCGACGCCAACCCGACGATCATCGTATCGAATCCGAGCATTCTTTCACGAAGCAATGCGGCGGCAGCCAGTGCCGCCAGTGGCGGCACCGCAGCGAACAACGCGGTGCGCACCGCGGCGCAGGCGGCAATCGCCACCACCGGCCATGGCAGCGCCTCCACCGGCGCGGCGGTTGCCACATCCAGCGAAACGATGGTGCCGCTTGCCGCGTTCTCGCATTACGGGCCGGGGCATACGCCGCTGGCGGTCAACCATCAGAGCGAGTATGTCGCGACAACGATTTCCTTCAACTTGCCCGCCAACAAATCCTTGAGCGACGCCGCGGCCGCGATCGAACGCGCGAAGCAGGAAATCCATTTCCCCGGCGACCTTACCGGCGGCTTCGCCGGCACCGCCCTGGTGTATGAGCAATCGCTCAGCACGGAGAAAATCCTGGTGCTGGCGGCACTCGGCGCCATCTATATTGTCCTCGGCATACTCTATGAAAGTTTCATCCACCCGATTACGATTCTCTCCACCCTGCCATCGGCCGGCGTCGGCGCCATCCTGGCGCTGCTGCTGTTCGGCATTCAATTCACCATCATCGCGCTGATCGGCGTTATTCTGCTCATCGGCATCGTCAAGAAGAATGCCATCCTGATGATCGATTTTGCTTTGGACGCGGAGCGCAACGAGGGCATGGACAGCCGGGAGGCGATATTCCACGCCGCCATCATGCGCTTCCGGCCCATCATGATGACCACCAGCGCCGCCATGCTGGGTGCGCTGCCGCTCTGCTTCAGCTTCGGCGAGGGCAGCGAACTTCGCCAACCGCTCGGCATTTCCATCGTCGGCGGCCTGCTGGTGAGCCAGGTGCTCACCTTGTTCACGACGCCGATCGTCTACCTTTATCTCGACCGCATGCGCCTCGCGGCCGGGCGCTGGACGCACCGGCGCGGCACCGCGGAGGCAAGCGCATGAAACAGCTTGCGCCACTTTGCCTTGCGTTGCTTGCCGCCGGTTGCATGGTGGGGCCGGACTACCACCGACCTGTCGCGCAGATGCCCGTGCAGTACAAGGAACTCGCGGGCTGGGTGCCGGCGCACCCGGCTGATCTCGATAGCAAGGGCGCGTGGTGGCAGCTCTATAACGATCCACTTCTGAATCAGCTGGAATCGCGCGTTGCGCTGTCGAACCAGAACGTCAAATCCTATTACGCGCAATTCCAGGAAGCACGGGAGGTGGTGAGGGAAGCCCAGGCGCAACTCTATCCGGTGCTGGGTGCCACGGCGGGGCTTACGCGCCAGGGCTTCGGCAGCGGCTCGGGCGGCGTTGGCACAACCGTAACTGGCGCCACCGGCGGCCGCAGCGGCGGTGCCGCCACCACCTATACGCTGCAGGGCACCGCAAGCTGGGATCTGGATGTCTGGGGCCGCATTCGACGGCAAATCGAAAGCAATGTCGCCGCCGCGCAGGTCAGCGCCGCCGACTTGCAGAACGCGACGCTCTCCGCGCAAGGCACACTCGCCACCGACTATATGCAATTACGCTACCAGGACAGTCTGCAGGATTTGCTGCAGGCCACCGTGCGGGCCTACGCGGCGGCGCTGCGCATCACCAGTAACCAGGTGGCAGCGGGCACCACCACGCCGGCCGACGAAGCGGCGGCGGAAACGCAGCTCGACTCCGCGCGTGCCTCGCTCATCAATGTCGGCGTGGCGCGCGGCCAGTACGAACATGCCATAGCGGTGCTCGCCGGCATGGCGCCCGCCGATCTTACCATTCCGCATGCCCCGCTGGCCGGAACCGTTCCGGTGCCACCGCCCGGCCTGCCCGCCACCTTGTTGCAGCGCCGGCCCGACATCGCCGCGGCCGAACGCGCCATGGAGGAGGAAAATGCCCTGATCGGCGTGCAGGTCGCCGCCTATTATCCGGACATTTCGCTTTCCGCGAGCTATGGCTGGGAAAGCACGGTATTCGACAAGCTGATTTCCGCCGCCAGTCGTGTCTGGTCGCTCGGCGCCAGCGCCAGTGAAACGATTTTCGAAGGCGGCGCGCGCTCCGCCGCCGTCGCCGCCGCGCGCGATGCCTATGATGCGAGTGTCGCGAATTACCGGCAAACCGTTCTTACCGGCCTGCAACAAGTAGAAGACGAGCTGGTTGCGCTCCGAATCCTCGCGCAACAGGCGGCGGCGGAAGATGTGGCGGTGCGGGCGGCGCAGCGCTCGGTGCGCATCGCGCTCAATGAATACCGGGCCGGCACGCAGGCCTATACAGCCGTCATCACCGAGCAGACGGCGCTGTTTTCCGATCAGCAGGCTGCCTTGTCGGTGCAGGCGCAG
>DATJOH010000120.1:0-3588 GCA_035507235.1 Acetobacteraceae bacterium | reverse complement strand
CGTGTGTTCGAAACGATATACTTCCGACCATTTGAGCTCGATATAGCTCTCGATCTGGTCCTTGCCGAACACATCGCCGGCCAGCAGGAATTCGTGATCGGCTTCCAGCGCGCCCAGCGCTTCGCGCAGCGAACCGCACACAGTCGGGATGCCTTTGAGCTCCTCGGGCGGCAGATCGTAGAGATCCTTGTCCATCGGGTCGCCGGGATGGATCTTGTGCTTGATGCCGTCCAGTCCCGCCATCAGCATCGCCGCGAAAGCGAGATACGGGTTGGCGCCCGGATCAGGGAAGCGCACTTCCACGCGCTTGGCTTTCGGGCTCGTGGCATAGGGAATGCGGCAGGAGGCGGAGCGGTTGCGCGCCGAGTAGGCGAGCAGCACCGGCGCCTCGAAGCCAGGTATCAGCCGCTTGTAGCTATTGGTGAGCGGATTGGTGAACGCATTGAGCGCCTTCGCGTGCTTGATGATGCCGCCGATATAGTAAAGCGCGGTTTCCGAAAGATCCGCATAGCCGTTGCCGGCGAATAGCGGCTTGCCACCCTTCCAGATGGATTGGTGCACGTGCATGCCGCTGCCGTTATCGCCATAGATCGGCTTCGGCATGAAGGTCGCAGTTTTGCCGTAACTGTGCGCCACGTTGTGGATGCAGTATTTGTAGATCTGCAAATGGTCCGCCATGCGCGTCAGCGGACCGAACTTCATGCCGAGCTCGTGCTGGCTCTGTGCCACTTCGTGATGGTGCTTTTCGATAATCAGCCCCATCTCACCCATGGTGGAGAGCATTTCCGCGCGCAGATCGCTTTCCGTATCGACCGGTGGCACAGGGAAATAGCCGCCCTTTACGCTCGGCCGGTGGCCCATGTTGCCTTCCGGATAATCCTTTACCGAGGCCTGCGGCCCTTCGAAACTATCCAGCTGGTACATCGCGTAGTTGCCGCCGGTGCCGAACTTCACACTGTCGAAGATGAAAAATTCCGCTTCCGGTCCGAACACCGCGGTGTCGCCGACGCCGGTCGCTGCGACATAGGCTTCCGCTTTCTTTGCCGTGCTGCGCGGGTCGCGCGTGTAGGCTTGGCCGGTGCTCGGTTCGAAAATGTCGCAGAACAGGATCAGGCTGGGTTTGGCGGCGAACGGATCCATGACCGCGGTGGCTGCGTCCGGCATCAGGATCATATCGGACTCGTTAATCGCCTTCCAACCGGCGATCGAGGAGCCGTCGAACATGATGCCGTCCTTGAACGTATCCTCCTCGATGGTGGAAACGTGCTGCGCGGTGTGTTGCCACTTGCCGCGCGGATCGGTGAAACGAAGATCGACATACTCCACGGAATTCTCGCGGAGCATGGTCATCACCTTTTCGACGTCGTCGTTTTCCACCTGAGTCTTCTTTGCCATGCGCCTAAGTTCCCCCTGTTGTCGCGGGCCCCGAACCAGCCCTGTTGAGTGTAAGGGCCGTGCAAGAAAAAGGCCAGGGTCAGTCGTCAGCCGTCAGCTTTCGGTCGTCAGGGAGGGGATGGCCTCGGGGCTTACTGACGACTGAAAGCTGATGGCTGACGACTGGTTACAAGGCCTGATCGCCGCGCTCGCCGGTGCGGATGCGCACGACTTCCTCGACGTTTGTTACAAAGATCTTGCCATCGCCGATGCGGCCGGTGCGGGCGGCATTGACGATCGCGTCAACCGCGCGCTCCACCAGGTCGTCGCCGCACACCACTTCGATTTTCACCTTAGGCAGGAAGTCCACCACATACTCGGCGCCGCGGTAGAGCTCGGTATGCCCCTTCTGCCGGCCGAAGCCCTTGGCTTCCACGACGGTGATACCCTGAAGGCCCACTTCGTGCAGCGCCTCCTTCACTTCGTCGAGCTTGAACGGTTTGATAACCGCCTCGATTTTCTTCATCAGGGCCTCCGCTTCGTCTTCCGCGATGTGGCACGCAGGCCGGCCGCCCTGCAACCGCCGCGGGCGCCGCACGCAACGCCTCGCGCCGCCGTGCCGAGCATAAAACTGCCCATTTTGTAGGCACGCGCCCCCAAAGATGCCGCCGGAAACGTGCGGGGTTGGGTGACGAGGCCCGAAACACCTACCATGGCGCGTCCTTCGGAGTCGCCATGCTCGATACCATCTCGCCGCGTCTGGCATGCGACAGTTTGTCGGGCGGCTTCCTGGCCGCGGTGCGGAAATTCGATGGCTTCGGCAGCCGCACCGAATGCCGGGACATCGAGGGCATTCCCTATTGCATCAATGAGTTCTGGACCGCCGGGCAGCGCCAGGCGCACGCCATTCACGAAATCAGCTACCGTGCCTGTTTCAAGCCGCAATTGCCGGCATTCTTCATCGAGCGCCTGACCGCGCCGGGCGAGGCGGTGCTGGACCCGTTCATGGGCCGCGGGACCACTGCGATCGAGGCAGCCTTGCGCGGCCGCCAGCCGATTGGCAGTGATGTGAACCCGCTCTCGCTCCTGCTCGTCAGGCCTCGCCTGGCACCGCCGCCGCTCGATTCAGTTGCGGCACGGCTCGCCGAAATCCCATGGCACATGCAGGTGGAAGCGCGTGAGGATTTGCTTGCTTTCTATCATCCGGAAACGTTGCGCCATCTCGCCTCATTGCGGGCCTGGTTGTTGCGCGCCGCACCGCTTGAGGAAATGCGCCCCGATCCGATCACCGACTGGATACGCATGGTGGCGTTGAACCGCCTCACCGGCCATTCGCCAGGATTTTTCTCCGTCTATACCCTCCCGCCCAATCAGGCGACGAGCGCCACCGCGCAATTGCGCATCAACGTGCGCCGTGGCCAGATACCGCCGCGTCGCGACGTGGCGGCGATCATACTACGAAAATCAGCGCAATTGCTCAGGCACGGCGTGCCGCCGCCGCACCCATCGGCGAATTTGGCAACCGCGCGTGCCGACAATTTGCGCCATGTCGCAAATGCCTCGGTGGCGCTTGTGGTAACGTCGCCGCCATTTCTCGATATTGTGCAATATGCGCAGGACAATGCGTTGCGCTGCTGGTTTGCCGGCATCGATGCGGAGTCCGTCAGGATCGATATGCATCGCACGGCGGAGGCCTGGCAAGCGATGGTGCGCGCGACGCTCGTGGAACTCGCGCGGGTGGTTCGCCCGGGCGGCCACGTGGCGTTCGAAGTGGGTGAAATTCGCGGCGGCAGGATGCTGCTGGAACGACTGGTGTGGCAGGCGGCCGCTGGGCTGCCCTTTGCGCGACTTGCCGTCATGGTCAACGCGCAGAGTTTCACCAAGACGGCGAACTGCTGGGGCGTGGGTAATAACAGCAAGGGCACCAATACGAACCGGATTGTGTTGTTACGGAGAAGAAACTAAGAAAAAGGCTTCTTTTTTGAGAAAAAGAAGCAAAAAACCTTTTCAAATTGCGTCCGGCGTTCCGTTTAACTTGGTGACCCCATGCTGCCCTAATGAGTAAAAGTTTTTTGGTTCTTTTTTTCAAAAAAGAACATGCTTTCTTCTAATGTTCCAGCCCGGTCCGCAGGTCCTCCGCGTAAATCTTAACCTCGTCCAACAGAGCCATAGCCTTTGCAATGCTGTTATGTTCGAGGCGAGTTCTCACCTGCG
>DATJOH010000119.1:0-5859 GCA_035507235.1 Acetobacteraceae bacterium | reverse complement strand
TTCCAGCCAAGCCCGCTTTCCTGTCCAGGTAGCCCTGGGCCGTCATGCGACATCATCCACGCGCACCCAGGATTTCGTGTGCTTGGAGAGTACCGCGGCTTCTACGGCGCGGTGCGCGTGACATGCTTCAGCGAAGGAGGGTGTGGCGTCGCCGGCGCCCACGCGTATGACGCGCGCCATGTCGGCGAGCAGCGCGGTGAGCGGCACGATGAAAATCGGCGCATTATCGCGCGAAAATTGCGTGCCTTCAACCGTGAAGAGCCGGTCCGGGATTTCCACCGGGCCACCGGATTCGCCCGGCCGCGTCCCGCCGTAATAGAGCGTGGTGGTGGAATCGCAGAAGCCGGCGTCGCGCGCCACCAGGCGCCCCTTGCTGCCACACACTTCCAGGAAATAGCCGGGCGCATCCGCCATGGCCCAGCTCACGTTGATATTGGCCAGGCCGCCATTGCGGAAGCGCAGCAGCGCCAAGCCGAAATCGTCCGTCTGCGGCCGCACCCGGACGCCGTCGGGAAAATGCATTTCCTTCACGAAAGTGGCGCTGGTGCCGACGATTTCCTCTACCTCGCCGAACAGATACATCAGGTTGAGGATGGTGTGGGTGCCGAAATTCCGCCATGCGGAAGCACCACTCGCTGCTTCCGTCAGCCACAAATAGGGTTTCGTCGTGCCGGAATGCGTGCACATCGTATAGATGAGATCATCATGATCGTACAGCGCCAGTTGCAGATGGATGGTGGCGGTGAAAAACTCACCGATGGCGCCTTGGTCGATCAACTCCTTCATGCGGCGTATCGCCGGTGTCCAGCGCCATTGCGCATCAACGGCGCCAACCAGGCCGCGGGACAATTGCGAATCCCGCATGGCCGCCGCCTTCGCGGCATCCACCGCGAAAGGCAGACAATTATAGACATGCTTGCCGGCCGCCAGCGCCGCCATCACCATGTCGTAACGCTGCACCGGACGCGTACCGACATTGATGATGTCGAGCGCCGGGTCGGCCAGCATATCCTCGATCCGCCAGTACGGCGTGGGAATGTTGTTCTCTGCCGCCGCTTTTTCTGCGGTTTCCTGATGCGCGGTGCAAATCGCCGCCACCTCCACGCCGGGAATAGTGCGCCAGGCGGCGGCGTGGAACAGTGTCCAGTTGGCGCCGATGACGCCAACCTTCAGGGGTTTCGTCATGGATCAGCTGGCCGCGGTCAGGTGCGCAGGCGGCGTCGGCAGGAAAACCGTCTTTACTTCAGTGAAGGCATCGAGCCCCTCCGGCCCACCCTCGCGACCCAAACCGGACAGCTTGAAGCCGCCATAAGGAAGCGTGAAATCGATGATGCGCCCGTTCTGCGTAATGTTGCCGGTGCGCACGCGGCGGGCGATGGCGTAGGCGCGCTCCTTGTCCTGCGTGAAAATGCCGCCGCTCAGGCCATAGGGACTGTCGTTGGCAATACGAATCGCCTGCTCTTCATCGTCATAGGTGATGACCGCGGCGACCGGGCCAAAAATCTCCTCGCGGCAGAACACCATGCTGTTCTCGGCGTCAGTGAACAGCGTTGGTTCGATAAAGAAACCACGCTCCAGCCCCCGCGGTCGGCCGCCGCCGGTAACCAGTCGGGCTCCCTCGCGCGTACCCTGCGCAATGTAGCCATTGACACGATCAAGTTGCCGTTGTGCAATAAGCGGACCCATCAGCGTTGCGGCATCATAAGGGTCGCCGACCGGCACGTGGCGCATCGCCGCCGCCATCGCTTCCACCAATTCATTGCGGCGTTTGCGCGAAACCAGGACGCGGCTGAGCGCCGCGCATTGCTGTCCCGCCAGCAGAACAATATGCGGCATCATCGCCGCCACCGCGTCCGGCACCGAAATGTCGTCCAACACAATGGCGGCGGACTTGCCGCCGAGTTCCATGGTGAAACGCGTCATCCGCTCGCCGCATACGGAAGCGATATGGCGACCCACCGTGGTGCTGCCGGTGAAACTGACCTTGTCCACGCTTTCGTGCCGCATCAGATAGTCCGATACGTCGCGCCCGGCGGTCACTACGCTGAACACGCCCTCCGGCAAACCGACCGCCTCGATGCATTCGGCGAGGATCAGTGCGTCGATCGGCGTTTCCGGCGAGGGTTTTGCGATGACGGCGCACCCGGCCAGCAAAGCCGGAATGACTTTCAGCAGCATGGTGTGCAAAGGCGCGTTCCACGGCGCGATGCACACCGCGACGCCCACCGGTTCGCGCACCACCACGGCAATGCCGCCCTGCGGGCAGGGCCGCACATCCTCGAACGGAAATGTTTCGCCGAGGCCGGCAAAATACCGCACCAGGGCGATGGCGCCGCCACCGCTCATTTGCGCAATCCGGTGCGGCATGCCCACCTGGTTCGTGTAGGCGCTGGCCAGATCTTCGGCGCGCTTCTCCATCTGCGCCGCCACTTCCAGCAATTTCGCCGCGCGTTCGGCGGGGCGCAGCCGTGGCCAGGGGCCCTCATCGAAAGCACGACGCGCCGCCGCTACCGCCGCGTCGATATCCGCACGCCCCGCTTCGCCGACGCGGGCGAACACCTGCTCGTTGAACGGCGCCATGACGTCGATGCCGCCGCCGTCCGCCGGTGCCTGCCAGGTGCCGCCAATGAAGAGATGGCCGGGGCGGCGTAGGGAGGGTGCTTCCAGGGTGGTCGACATGCATGCGCTCCGGCTCTCGTCAGGCGGGCTAGCACCGCCGCGCCGGGCCGCGGCACCGGCGGTGGCAATCGTTCAGGCAAGCGATATGTGGCGGCCTTGCCGGCGGCGTGCCGGCGGGGCGTGGTAGCCGGCGGGCCACGCGATCGGCGCGGGAGCGGACATGCAGAACAACGGAGCGGAGATTTTATCCGCCGATTTCGTGATCGTGGGCGCCGGCTCGGCCGGGTGTGTGCTCGCCAACCGGCTGACCGCGGACGGCCGCACCACCGTACTGCTGTTGGAAGCCGGCGGCGACGACCGGCCGCTGCGCGAGCCCGGGCAACTCGGCACCAATATCAACATCCACCTGCCCGTGGGTTTCACGCGCCTGATCGGCAATCCACACGTGGACTGGCTCTACATGTCGGAGCCCGATCCCTCCACGAACGGGCGGCAGTTCGCCTTCACGCGCGGCAAGGTGCTGGGCGGCAGCAGCTCCATTAACGGCATGCTCTACGTGCGCGGTCAGCCGGAGGATTTCGACGGCTGGCGGCAACTGGGCTGCACCGGGTGGAGCTGGGACGACGTACTCCCCTATTTCCGCAAGTCGGAAAACCATCAGGGCGGCGCGGACGCGCTGCGCGCCACCGGCGGCCCGATGAGCGTCAGCGATACGCCGATCAAGCATGTGGTGAGCGACGCCATCGTGCAGGCTTGGCAGCAGGCCGGCGTGCCGTTGAACAAGGATCTGAATGGCCCGACCCAGGAGGGCGTCGCCTATCTGCAAACGACGACGCGCCACGGCCTGCGCCAATCCAACGCAGTCGCGTTCCTGCACCCGGCGATGAAGCGGCATAATCTGAGCGTACGCACGCGCGCCTTGGCCGAGCACATCCTTTTCGAGGCCGGACGCGCTACTGGCGTAACGTTCCGACAGAACGGCAAAGCCGTCATCGCGCGGGCCGCGCGCGAGGTGCTGCTCTGCGGCGGCGCGATCAATTCGCCGCAATTGCTGCAACTATCGGGCGTCGGCCCCGGCGATCTGCTCGCCGAGCACGGCATTCCGGTGGTGGCGGAAAGCCCAGGGGTGGGCGAAAACCTGCTCGATCATTACGCGGCCATGATACGCAGCCGTCTCAAGCCCGGCTCGCCCAGCTTCAATGCGATGTCGCGCGGCATTGGCTTGTGGACGGAGGCCCTACGTTTCGCGGTCACTCGCCGCGGCCTGCTGGCCCTCGGCGGCTCGCACATCACCGCCTTCACCAAATCCCGTCCCGAACTCGCAACGCCCGACATGCAGTTCTTCTGCAGCCCGGCCACGGTGGATTTCGAAATGCTGGCGAGCGGCGGCAAAATGGCCATGGAAACCACGCCCGGCATGACGATCGGCGGCTACCCCGTCCGTCCCAACTCGAAAGGCCAAGTGCGTATCAAATCGGCCGATCCCACGCAGGCGCCGGCGATCATACCGAACTATCTCTCCGATCCCTGCGATCAGCAGACCATCGTGCAGGCGCTGCGCTGGGCCAGGAAAGTGGCAAGTCAGCCCGCGCTCGCACCCTATTTCGAAAGCGAGTTGACCCCCGGCGCCGCGGTCGCCACCGATGAACAATTGCTGGATTTCGCGCGCGCCGCCGGCTCCACCGGCTACCATCCGGTGGGTACGTGCCATATGGGCATCGATCCCACATCGGTGGTCGATCCGCAATTGCGCGTACGTGGCGTCACCGGGCTGCGTGTGGTTGACGCGTCCATCATGCCGCGCATGGTTTCGGGCAATACGAACGCGGCGACGACGATGATTGCGGAGAAGGCCGCGGATATGATTATGGCGATGGCATAAGAAAGGAAGTATTTCTTTTTTGAAAAAAAGAAACAAAAAACTTTTGTCTGTTGCTCGCGGCCGCCGGCCAAAATGGCAAAAGTTCTTTGCTTCTTTCTTTCAAGAAAGAAGACCTTCCTTTTCTACTGTCCCTGCTTGATGAAATCCACAAAGGCCCGCAGCGGCGCGGGCAGGTGGCGGCGCCCCGGGTAATATAGGAACGGGCCTGAAAAACTCTGCCACCAAGGCTGCAATACAGGCTCCAGCGCGCCACTTTCCAACTCCGGGCGCAGCCATTCCTCGAACAGGTGAATAATGCCGAGGCCAGCAACGGCCGTTTGCACCGCAAGATCGGCCGCGGTGCCTGCCCGCACCGTCAGCGGGCCCGTGGGGTCAACGCGCACCACCTCGCCGTCGCGTTCGAACTCCCAAATTGGCGCCGCGCCACTTGCAAAACGACCGCGCAGACAGGCATGGCGCAGCAGATCTCGCGGGTGGCTCGGCCTGCCATGTGCGTCGAGATAGGAAGGTGAAGCCGCGGTGGCGAAGCGTTGCGTGCGCGGGCCGATCGGCACGGCAATCATGTCCTGCTCCATCCGCTCATCGTAACGTATCCCGGCATCGCAACCGGCGGCCAATACATCGACGAAACTATCCTCGGCGATCACGTCCAGCCTTATGTCGGGGTAGGTCTTCAGGAAGGGCGCGACGATCGACGGCAGCACCAGGCGCGCCACATTTGTCGGAACGTTGAGCTTGAGCGTGCCAGCCGGGCGATCGCGAAACCCGTTCACCACATCCAGCGCCGCTTCCACCTCTCCGAGCGCCGGTACCAGCCGCTCGAACAGGCGCGCGCCCGCCTCCGTCGGCGCGATGCTCCGAGTCGTGCGATGCAGCAGCCGCACGCCAAGCCGCGACTCCAGCCGCCTGACCGCCTCGCTCAGGCTGGAGGCGGAAAGCCCGCTCACCCGTGCGCCGTCGCGAAAACCGCCTGCGCGTGTGACGGTCACAAAGGCCGACAGATCCGCCAGTTCCGGTATCATTGTATGGAATCCCGCACAGCCCGTGCGGATTACTATGAGTTATCGCACATCAGCGCGAGGCCTATATCGCGGCCATCACGGTTTCCTGGAGATTTGGAATGGCTGACATAGACAATGCCGGCAGCTTCCGCCTTGGCGATCGCGCCGTGCGGCGCATGGGGTACGGCGCGATGCAACTTGCCGGACCCGGGGTGTTCGGCCCACCCAAAGACCATGCAGCCGCGCTGGCCGTGCTGCGCGCCGCAGTGGCAAGCGGCGTCAATCACATCGATACCAGCGATTTCTACGGCCCGCACGTCACCAACCAGATCATCCGCGAAGCGCTGCATCCGTATC
>DATJOH010000118.1:0-7488 GCA_035507235.1 Acetobacteraceae bacterium | reverse complement strand
GCGGCCGCCCTGATGGCATCAACCATAGCCGTATCCCTCACAGAGCGCCGGTCCACTGGTCCCGATAGCGGGGTGACCGGCTCGACTACAAAGGACGCGTTACGTCGTTGCTGTGCCCATTGCGGGGGCTCGCGGCACGTGCGGATTGCGTCAGCGGCGCCCGATATGGGGGCCGGGGCCGCGCGTATAAGCGGGTACGACCGCTAACGTCCATATTATTTGCGCAGGGGGCCATGCGCGTCGCGCATGCCCGCGATCGCGGCGGCAGATCGTCAGCGCGCGTACGAGGCAGGCGTCGAGAAATACGCCACCAGCATCACCACGCCCAACATGGCCAGGCACCCGTGAATGCCAACCTGCAGCGAACTTGGCTCCCTGCCCCGCACCTGTCGCGCGAAGATGGTCAGACCGGCGCTCAGCGCTGCAACCAGCACCACGAATGCCATCCAGCCAAACCGCGCCGGCGGACCAGGCCGGCGCAACGCGACAAACAGCAGCGCCAGGGTGACGATCCCGATCGTGCCATGCACCGCGGACGCCCGTCTGACCCGTGCCGGCATCGTTTCGGCGGCCAGATATCCCCAACTCAGCCAGAAGCCGAGCATCGCCGCGACGCACGCCAGAGCGACGGCAATATCCAGCAACGTCAATGCGTGCAGGAACGGGATCAGACGGTGCGGCACGCGAAGCATACGACATTCCTGACAGGCAGCCGCGAAACTTACCAGCGGTGTGACCTATGGCACCGCCAAGCGAAGCCACGCGCACAGAAAGAAATCAGTTCTTTTTTGAAAAAAAGAACCAAAAAACTTTTATCCGTTGCGGCTTGCATCCGAATCCACCGGTTTGGACTGGCCGTTGGACGCAACTGATAAAAGTCTTTTGCTTCTTTTCTTCAGAAAAGAAGTCCTTCCTTGCCTGCTCTCCTTTCTGCCGTACCTGGGGCCAGAGCGCCCGCCTGTCTTCAAGCCCCACTCAACCGCTCAGCCAGCCGCGGCATGCGCGCTTTCCGCGTCGGCGCGAGTGCGTGCTGCAGCTTATCCAAATACAGATAGATCACCGGCGTCGTGTAGAGCGTCAGGGCCTGGCTCACCAGCAGGCCGCCCACCATGGCATAGCCCAGTGGCTGCCGCAGTTCGGAGCCGGCGCCGCGACCCAGCATCAGCGGCAGGCCGGACAGCAGCGCCGCCGCGGTTGTCATCATGATCGGCCGGAATCGTAACAAACACGCCTCGCGTATGGCGTCCAGCGGCTCCAGGCCGCGATCCCGCTCCGCATGCAGGGCGAAATCCACCATCATGATGCCGTTCTTCTTCACGATGCCGATGAGCAGGATCATGCCGATCAGCGCGATGACGGAAAGATCCCGTCCCGCCAGCATCAGCATCAGCAGCGCGCCCACGCCTGCCGACGGCAGCGTCGAGAGGATGGTCAGCGGCAATATGTAGCTTTCGTAGAGAATGCCCAGAATGATATAGACGGCGACCAGCGCCGCCGCGATCAGGTAGGGCTCGGTCGCAAGCGAACTCTGAAATGCCGCCGCGTTGCCCTGGAACGTGCCCTGCAGCGAGGGCGGCAGATTGAGCTCCTGGTTCAGCAACGAAATATGTTTCACCGCGTCGCCCAGCGAAGCGCCAGGGGCGAGGTTGAAGCTTATGGTAACGGCCGGGAATTGCGATTGATGGTTCACCGCGAGCGGGGTCACGGGCACGGTGGAAACATGCACCAGCGTGGAGAGCGGCACCGCCACGCCACCACTGCCGCGGACATACAGGTTGTGCAGCGTGCCGACCTCTCCTTCAAGATCGTCGCGGACACCGAGCACCACCCAGTAGGAATTCACCTGCGTGAAATATTGCACCACCTGGCGCTGGCCGAATGCATCGTAAAGCGTGTCGTCGATCTGCTGCGGCTGGATGCCGAAGCGGGCGGCGGCGTCGCGGTCGATAACGAGGGTCGCGGTGGTGCCGGCATTCTGCTGGTCGGTGGCAACATCGCGCACTTCCTTCATGCCGCGTATGCGGTCGAGGATTTTTGGCGCCCATTTATTCAATTCGGCCGCGTCGGTGTCCTGCAGCGTGTACTGATATTGCGTGCGTGAAAGGCGACCGCCGACAGTGATATCCTGCGCCGGCTGCATGTAGAGATTGACGCCTTCCAGCTTCGAGACTTTCTCCGATAGCCGCGCGATTACGTCCATGATCGGCGGACGCTGCCCCCACGGTTTCAGGTTGATGAAAATGCGGCCATTATTGCCGGTCTGGCCATTATTGCCGGCGCCGGCGAGGGAGGCGAAGCTGACCACCGCCGGGTCGTTGCGCACAATCTCGTTCACGGCTTCCTGACGCTTGATCATGGCATCGAAGCTGATGTCCTGATTGGCCTCGGTAATGCCGAGGATGAGCCCGACATCCTGCGTGGGAAAGAAACCTTTCGGTATCAGGACAAACAGCACGCCGGTGAGGCAGACGGTGGCGATGAACACCGCCAGCGTGATGGCGCGGAAGCGCAACGCCACCTCGAGCGTGCGGCGATAGAATTCAATCATCGCCTCAAATCCAGACTCGATGATCCGATAGAGTCTGCCGTGGCGCCCGGTTTCCTGGCGCAGGAAGCGGGCGCACATCATGGGAGTGAGCGTCAGCGAGACGAAGGCCGAAATCACCACCGTCAGCGACACCGTCATGGCGAATTCGCGGAACAGCCGGCCGACAATGCCGCCCATCAGCAGCAGCGGAATGAACACCGCAATCAGCGAAACGCTGATGGAAACGATGGTGAAGCCGATTTCGCCGGCGCCTTTCAGCGCCGCCTCCATCGGCCGCATGCCGTCCTCGATATGCCGGTAAATATTTTCCAGCATGACGATGGCGTCGTCGATGACAAAGCCGACCGCGATCGTCATGCCCATGAGCGAAAGATTATCCAGGCTGTAGCCGAGCAAATACATCGCGGCGAAGGTGCCGACGAGGGCGAGCGGCACGGTGACGCTCGGGATGATGGTGGCCCAGAGCGAGCGCAGGAACAGGAAGATCACCATGACGACGAGCGCGATGGAGAGCGCCAGGGTGAATTCCACATCGTGCACCGAAGCCCGGATCGTCTGCGTGCGATCGACAATGGTGACGACGTGAATATTCGGCGGAATGCTCGCTTCCAGCCGCGGCAGCGCCTGCTTGATGCGTTCCACAGTAGCAATGACGTTGGCGCCGGGCTGTTTGAAGATGACGAGGATGACGCCCTTATGCCCGTTCTGCCAGGCCAGCAGCTCGCGGTTCTGCGGCCCGCGGGTCGCGGTGCCGATATCCTTTATCCGCACCGGCGCGCCGTTGCGCCAGGCGATGATCAGGTTGCCATAAGGGTCCGGTGTCGTGAGCTGGTCGTTATCCAGCACGGTCAACGAAGAATGCGGACCGTCCAGGCTGCCCTTGGGGCTGTTCACCGTCGCTACCGTCAGCGTGCTGCGCACATCCTCCATGGTCATGCCCATGGCGGCGAGCTTCGCCGGATCGACATCGATACGTATCGCCGGCTTCTGCTGGCCGGCGACGAACACCTGGCTGACACCGGAAATCTGCGACAGATGCTGGCTGAGGATATTTTCGGCGTAATCGTCCACGGTGGTCAGCGGTGCGTCATCGCTTTGCACCGCCGCGATGAAAATCGGTGCGTCGGCCGGGTTTACCTTGCGCAGCGTAGGCTGGCTCGGCAGATTTTTCGGCAACTGGCCGGCGGCGGCGTTGATCGCTTCCAGCACGTCGGTGGCGGCGGCATCCACGCTGCGATCGAGATCGAATTGCAGCGTGACGCCGGTGGTGCCGAGCACGTTCTGGCTGGTCATTTGCGCGAGGCCGGGAATTTGCGCGAATTGGGTTTCCAGCGGCTCGGCGACGGAGCTTGCCATGATGTCCGGGCTGGCACCGGGATATTGCGCGGTGACCGAAATGGTCGGGAATTCCACCGCCGGCAGCGGCGCCACCGGCAACAGCGGGTAGGTCGCGATGCCGACAAGAAAAATCGCCGCCATCAGCAGCGAGGTGCCGATCGGGCGCTTGATGAAGGGGGTGGAAACGCTCATGTGGCGCGGTTCACCCTGCCCGCGCTTCGTGCGGGTCCACTTTCTGGCCCGACAGCACCCGCACCTGGCCGGCGGTGATCACCTGCTCGCCGCCGTTCAGCCCGTCCGTGACGACAACCTGGCCGTCGCCGTCATACCCAACTTTGACATCCTGGCGAACCGCGGTGTGGTCGGGTTTCACAACATAGACATAAAGCCCGTCCACCCCATGCTGAATGGCCGGGTCGGGTACTGTCACCGCATTGTGGTCGATGCCGAGTTGCACCCGGGCGGAGATGAACTGTCCAGGCCAAAGGGCGCGGTCACCATTGTCAAAAGTGGCTTTCAACGAAATCGTTCCGGTGGTCGTATCGATGCTGTTGTTGGGCGTGAGCAGCGTCCCCGTCGCCAGGCGGCGGCCGTCTTCGGACGTGTAGGCCAGAACGGGCACCTTGTTGTCGCCGCCGGCGGCGCGGATGGCGTCCTGCACCTTCGGCAATTGGCTCTCCGGCAAGGTGAAGATGAGCGAAATCGGATGCACCTGGGTGACCGTGACGATACCGGTGGTATCGGTGGCGTGCACAAGATTGCCCTCGTCCACCTGGCGCAGGCCGACAACGCCGTCGATCGGGCTCGTGATGTGGCAGAAGGAGAGGTTCAGCGCCGCCGCCGCGATGCTCGCATCGTCACCCTGCAACGTCGCCAATTGCTGGGCGATCTGCGCCTGCTGGGTATCGACCTGCTGGCGGCTGGCGAAATTCGTGCGTGCCAGGGAGGCGTAGCGCGCCAGATCCAGTTTCAGGTTCTGCAACTGTGCCGCGTCCGCCGCGCGCTTCGCCTGCGCCTCCGCGAGCACCGCCGCATAGGGGCGCGGATCGATGGTGGCCAGCGGGTCGCCCTGCTTCACGTCCTGGCCTTCGGTGAAGGCGAGCTTTTCGATGGTGCCGTCGACGCGGGCGCGCACCAGCACGCTGCGATAGGCCTGCACCGTGCCGACGCCGGAGGCAAACACCTTCACATCCTGGCGCATGGAAGATGCGACCGTCACTGGCGGCGGCGTTTGCGCGGCCGCCCGCGCGCCGGGCAGCAATGCGCCCAGCAGCAGCACGCCGGCGGCGTGGCGGCTAAACATGGTGCGATCCACTCGTAACTCCCACTATGCCGGCCACGCATGTGGGCGGCCCCGGACACGCCACCAAGGGTCTCGCGCCGCGCGGGAGGCGTATAGATGATGTGCGGGGTACTAATATCGCGGCTTATTGTCCAGGCCCGGTGCATAGCGAAGGAAGGGTTCTTTTTTGAAAAAAAGAACCAAAAAACTTTTGCAATATCGCTCGGTTAGCCGGCGGACATGCGTGCAACTCGCAAAAGATAAAAGTTTTTTGCTTCTTTTTTTCAAAAAAGAAGCCCTCCTTCTAAGCTGCCTGCCCCACGCCCTTGAGCGAACGAGCGGCAGCGAAGTGCAGCACCTCGGCGGCCGGCCGTGGCCTGGAATAGAAATAGCCCTGGGCAAAATCGCAGCCGAGCGACCGCAGGCGCCGCGCGGTGCGTTCGTCTTCCACACCCTCGGCAATGACAGTGGCGTTCAGGCTATGCGCCATCCCCACCATGGCTTGCAGGCAAGCCGCGCTGCGGGGGTCCGCGCAGAGGTTGGCGACGAAGCTGCGATCGATCTTGATGCGGTCGAACGGCAATTGGCGCAGTTGGCGAAAATTCGCGTAGCCAGTGCCGAAATCGTCCAGCACAACCTTGGTCCCACCCTTGTGCATGGTGCGGACGACGCGTCGCGCCAGTTCCATATCCTCGATCAGGATCGACTCGGTGATTTCCAGTTCGATCCGCCGCGGGTCCAGCATGCCGCCCGGCAATGCGGCGGGATCGCGCACGAAATCCAGCATTTCCTGCAACTGGCTCGCCGAGGCGTTGAACGCGAAGCTCCAGGCCGGCGGCCAGAACCGAGCATCCGCGATCACCTGCCCAAGCAGCGACAGACTCAAGGCGGCGCACAGCTTGTCGGCCTCCATGGCATGGATGAAACGGTCCGGCGGCAGTAGACCCAACGATGGATGGTTCCACCGGGCTAATATTTCGAACCCGGTGACCTTATGCGAGGAAAGCGAAACAATTGGCTGGTAGTACGGAATGAATTCGCCGGCCTGCAGCGCCGCCCGCAACGCCGCGCCGGTCGGCTGCGCATCGGCACACGCGGCCGATGTCATCAGACGCTCCCGCCGCTCGGTCTCGATCGGCGCAGTCGTGCTTTGCGGCCGCCGGCCGTTCAGCAGCGCCCGGGCGGTCACGACGAGCGCGGCGCAAACCAGCAGTACATCAAGATGCCATGGCTGATGCGCGGCAACGAACTGCGCGAGCGTCGCGGCCGGACTGACATGTTCCGCGATCAGCATGACGGCGAGCAGCGCGACGCCGCAGGTCACGAACATCTTGGCCGATGCCCGCGTGCTGCGCATATTGACGCCGAGCTGTTTCACCATTCCGAGCCTTGGCACGTTTTCTGCGCCCAGCGCCCAGGGCAGCAAGATATTCAGGCGTGAACCATGCCGATTGCAAGCGCCCAAGTTGAAAATCCGCAATCATTTTTCGTCCACTGCGTGAGGCGGGTGGAAAAAGCAGTGGATGGCTGAAACGATCCGCTCTCGGTTTCAGCGGCGAATCGCGAAGAAATCGCTCAGCAGCGCCGCCGCTTCGCTTTCCCGGACGCCGCCGATCACCTCCGGCCGATGCAGATGCGGTGTCGTCTCAAATATGCGCGGGCCGTGCTCGATACCGCCGCCCTTCGGGTCGTAGGCGCCGAAGCAGATCTTCCGTACCCGAAAGAAAGAAGCCGCGGTGGCGCACATCGGGCAAGGCTCGAGCGTCACATAGAGCGCACAGCCGGGCAGCCGCGGCGAGCCGAGCAGCGCCGCCGCCCGCCGCAACGCCAGCAGTTCGGCATGCGCGGTCGCGTCGCAGGCAGCTTCCGTCTCGTTGCCGGCGACGGCCAGCACCCGCCCGTCCGGGCCGATCACAGCCGCGCCCACCGGCACCTCGCCGCGCGCGCCGGCATCCCGCGCCGCTTGCAGCGCCAGCTCCATGGGCGACGCCTCGCCCTGGGCACCGGCACCTGTTTTCGGTAGCTCTCCCGACGCCATGCCCCCTTATCCACCCCGCGTCGGCCTGACGCTCGATGCCGAGCCACCGGGCGGCTATTCCGCCTACGCCTGGTATGCGCTGCGCACCAACTACGCCGAAGCCGTCGCGGCCGCCGGCGGCCTGCCGCTCTGCCTGCCGCATTTGCCGGACCAGGCCGCCGCGATGCTGGACGCGATCGATGCGCTGATCGTCACCGGCGGCGCCTTCGATGTATCGCCGGACTTGTACGGCGATGGCGCGACGCACGCCACGGTGACGTTAAAGCAGGGCCGCACCGCCGC
>DATJOH010000117.1:0-5014 GCA_035507235.1 Acetobacteraceae bacterium | reverse complement strand
TCGCCCGATTGCGGGACAGCGCAATAAATATCCTGGAAGTGGGCATAGGCGGGTATGCCGATCCACTGAGCGGCGGCGGATCCCTCAGGATGTGGCACGATTACTTTCCAAAAGCACGCATATTTGGCCTCGATTTGCATGCGAAGAGCTTCCATATCGCGGACCGCGTAAGGCTCTACCAGGGCAGCCAGACCGATGCGGCGTTGCTACGCAAAATCGATCGGGACGCCGGCGGGTTCGACATCATCATTGACGATGGCAGCCACATCAATGAGCACGTGATCGCGACCTTCAACATTATGTTCCCGCTTCTGAAAATGGGCGGGCTTTATGTGGTGGAGGACATGCAGACCTCCTACTGGCCCGTGCTGGGCGGCTCGTCTGATAATCCGGACTCGCCGCGCACGATGGTGGGATATTTCAAGAGCCTGATCCACGGCCTCAACCACGCCGAAATCAACGGGCATGCGTTGCGCGGCGGCCTGTTCGACCAGAGTATCGTTGCTATGTCGTTTTATCACAACATGGTATTCGTGGAAAAGGGCGATAACTCCGAACCGAGCAACGTGCCACCGGGTGATCCGCTGCGGAGCAATGCGTGAATGACGGCGCCGTTCCCGCAGTCCCGTCCCCTGCTGGTTAAGCGGGCCGGCAGCGATGCTCTGGCATTGCTGCCGTCGCTTGCCGCGCTTGTGGTGATCGTTGCTTATGCAGCGCTTCTGCCCGATGGCAGATGGCAGGGCGACGAGTATCTTGGTACCGCACTGATCGCACGCGGCGACTGGGCGGTATTGTTCGGCACGTTCACCTGGGCACCACGGCCGATCGCCGCTTCGGTAAGCTGGCTCTATTACCTGGTCTCCGACTTGCTCGACAGGCCGCTCATCGCATCTTTTCTGGGCACGATATGGCTTGCCTGCCTTGCCGCGGTCGCGTTGGCCTGGTCGGGCTCGCGTGAGCAACGGCCGCTTGGCGTGGCGCTGCAATTATTCGCCTTGACCTTGCTTCTGAGCATACCCGGCGAAATGTTCTACTGGCCGGTTGGCGCTGCGGCTTATCTGCCCTGCTGGGCCGGGCTCGCCGCGGCCACAGCACTGCATCGCGTGTCATGGCACCAGCATGGCGCCGCCTTGATGGTGAGCCTCGGCGCCGCGGTATGCGGAACGGAAATCGGCGCCGTCACCGTTCTGGCCTACGCCGGACTCTATGTCATTGTGGGCTTGGCACGCAGCAGATCACTATCGCCAATCTGGCCGCTGATTCCGCCGGTGCTGATCGCCTTTGTAGTTTGCGTCATCACACTTGGCCATCGCATGGCGCCGATGCATGAGGTGATGCAGGGCGGTTACAGGCTCGCGGGTCACTGGTTTGGTAGCATCGCGGCATCCGTGCCGACCTTTGCGCGCGAGTTCATTTCGATAGATGGGGTACCGCTATCAATTGCCTGCTTTATCAAGATCCTTCTGTTCCTAGGTTTTGCGCGAAGCAATAGTGCCGCTGCGCCGGATATCGTAAGGGCGCCGCTCTGGGGGATGGCACTGCTGTTCGGCGCCTTCCTCTCCGTGGTACTCGCCTACCACCAGTTTGGCACGTTGTGCTGCCAACGACATGCCAGCTTGCGTCAGGGCATGATCCTACTCGCGATCGTCGATTTCGCTGGGTTGCTGCGGCTGCCCCGTTACTGGATGCGGCCGGTCATCCTCGCCGCGGTCCTGGCAGGACTGCTCGTGGCACGCAGCAAGCCACTGCTAAATGACTGGCGCGCGCTTCCAACCGTCATCGCCGCCCGCACGCGCACCTGGCAATCG
Organism: Acetobacteraceae bacterium; assembly: GCA_035507235.1. Taxonomy (GTDB): domain Bacteria; phylum Pseudomonadota; class Alphaproteobacteria; order Acetobacterales; family Acetobacteraceae; genus CAJCIS01. The sequence goes on along the minus strand of DATJOH010000117.1, from coordinate 3,206 downwards.
GGGCGTCAATCTGGGGACGCCATGGTGCTTTATGTCGCACCAGCAGGGCTGATCACAGGAGGTAATACCATTCCAGCAGGAAATTATGAGCGCCGGGGCGACGCGATGTGGGGTGGCGCACCATGGTACGCGTGGGGCGTCATGGCACGCTTCGGCAAGCATTCTGTCGCAATAAAACCGTTTTACAACTAGTCTAGAGCCCGATAGCTTGCGGTCGCATCTAAGGACGATTCCTCTTTTTCTGAAGAAAGAGAAACAAAAAGACTTTTATCTGTTTGATAGGCCAAGCGTGAACATTATTTTGCCGGCCCTTCGTCCTGCACCTCCAGGCCCGCCCAACCGACACTTGTCGGCGCGGAGACGGCATTATTGCCTTCGTACATCGTCAGGTCCGTCACGGGGACACCCGGGGCGCCATTGCCCGGCCAGATGCCTACCGGGTGCGACGGATCGAGCAACGCCACGGTGTTATACATGAATTGCGTCACGTAATTGGCGAGGGTCGTCAAATTCGCGCCAACTTTTGGCCGTTCCACGATCCATTCGGCGCTGTTGCCGATGAAACTTGTGCCGGCCGGCGCGGCAAATTGCATCGCGACATATTGATTTGTCGTTTCGTTCGTCAAAAAGAATGCTCCCTCGGTGGTGGAGGAAGCGGCTACCTCGAGGCCGATATCGTCGCCGGGCGAAACAGGAAAATTCGCGATCTTGTAGCCGGTCGCGGGATACCACTCGTACCAGGCATAATAGTTCGGAACTGTAGTGCCCTGGGAGCAATATGCGTCGGATTCCGTGCCGGCCTGAATCACGTCGCTTGAAAATCCTGCGTCGCCATCCATGCCTATCCAGGTCGATTCGTAATCGCTGCCGGAACAGACACCGAAGGCCTGCTCCCCAATCGGCACATTGAACTGCACCCAGAGCGCATAAAACGAGCTCGACCCGAAGCTCGTAGCACTGGTGGTCATCACCTCGCCGCTCCAGTTATTGGATTCACCGGCCGTGGCGCCGTTGAAGCCGCCGCTCCGCGGCACCATCGGCACATGCTGCACGGCAAGTGGTTCCAGCACCGGCATCAAAGGGCGGCGGGCGGCCCTCACAATTTGAGCCCAGGCGGCGTACCGCTTGCGGTGGATGAACGGATTAGGCCGCGGCGGAAAGCCGTATTCGCGCAAGGCCTCGTCCGAAGCCCCAATCGGATCGAACTGCGGCGGCGGCGCCGGAAACGCAAACGCGCCGGGAACGTTCGTCGGCACCATCGGGGCCGCGGCTAACGCATCGGTCGCCGCCAAACAGGCCAGCGCGCAAGGCAAGACAATCCGCATGAGAAGGCTCCTGCTGCCGCAGCTAAACTATCCAGTCCACCCACGGACACGCAAGCAACTTCGTCTCCCGCTAGCGCAGCGCGGTATTGTTACGCCCCAGGGAGCCATGTCTTCCTGTCGCCCCGATCAGGAGCAGAGGGGTAGAGGTTCCCTCGCAGTCCCTGTCAGTGGCCAGGCCCGATAGCCAGGCAGCGCATTTGCCGGGCCAGGAGTTCGCCGCACGCGGTGTATGCCGCGCTCTCCGATATACCGGTGAGGCGTGCGCGATAAAACACACCGCCGTCGCCGCGGGGGACCGACGCAATCGCCGTGCGGGCCGGCGACAATTGTTGCAGCGCGGCGGCACGTGCGTTCTCGGCTGCCTGGCGCGCCTCCGCCGGCGCATCGAAGGCGCCCACCTGCACGCTCCATCGCATGCTGGTGGCATTGCCAGCCGACCCATCAGCGTCATCGCCCGCGGTGCCGGTGAAGAATCGCCCCTGTGGGTCGTCCGACCCGGTAGGCTTGAGGTTCTGCAATTCATACGGCATCGCTGCCGCGTGCGGCAGTTCCTCCCGCAGATCCTCGGTCAGCGCGCGCGCATCACGCTGGTCATGCAGCACGTGCGGCGTCAGCAGGATCAGCAATTCGGTTCGCGTCCGCGTATTGTTCTGATTGCTGAAAGCCATCCCCAGCAGTGGTATGTCCTTGAGCCAGGGCAAGCCGGAATTGCCACGACTGTAATTGTCGGTGATCAGGCCGGCAAGACCGATGGTCTGCCCATCCTGCACTACGACCCTGCTTTGCACCGCGCGGTCGGAGAAGGTTGGCGAGCCACCGCCGGCCGAGCCCGAACCGGTTCCGGAATTACCGCTCACCGCGCTTTGCGGCAGCACGGCGCTCACTTCCTGCGCGATATCCAGCGTGACAAGGCCACCGGAATTCACGCGTGGCGTGACTTTGGTAATGACGCCGGTGGTGACGTAGGACGTGGAGGAGAGCACGCCGGTCGCCGCCGTGGTCGTGGTGAGGGTGCCGTTCTGCACCGGCACCTCGTTGCCAACCTGCAACTGCGCGGTTTCGTTGTCCAGAACCAGCAGATCCGGCGCGGACAATACCTTTACCGTGGTAATATCCTGCAGGGCCTGCAGGATTACGTCGCCGCTTGCGCTGCCGATATTGAATACGCCAGTGCCGGCGCTGTAGGCGGGGACCGCCGGGTTGGTCGCCGTGAACAGGCCGCTCGCCGTCGAAATCGCGCTGCCGACCAGACCGCCATTGATGCTGTGATGCTTGAAGAAGAATTGGGTGCCGTAGGAAAGATCGTCGTTCAGCGTCACCTCGGCAATGATGGCATCGATCCTCACCTGCAGGGGCAGGATGTCGATCTTATGCAGCATGGCCTCGACCGTATCCTCCTCCTCGCCGGTCGCATAAATCAGCAGGGCGTTATTATCCGGATTCGGAATGATACGCATTTCGTTGGCCGGCCCGTTATTGCCGGCGCCGTTGCCGATGCCGCCCAGCAGCGGATTGGCGCCGGCGGTGCCGGTGCCGCTCTCGGCACCGTGGCCGCCGGTGCCTGTTGTCGTGCCGGTCGTGCCAGTTGTGCCAGTGCTGCCGGTAAGGCCGCCAAGCCCGGAGCCGCTACTGGTTGAGCCACCGAGCCCGCCAAGACCGGAACTGCCACTGCTACCGCTGCCGCCGAGCGCATTGCCCATGGTGGAAATCGAACTGATCCCGGAGGCGCTCGCGGAATTGCCACCCGTCTGCCCGGTGGCGTGCGCGCTTGGCTGCGCCGTCACATTATCCGGGGTGAAGGCTTGTTGCAGCGTGTAAGCAACGTCGTTCGCGGTACCGTTTTGCAGGTAGTAAACATGCCAGGAGCGCATCGTCTGCCGG
>DATJOH010000116.1:0-7709 GCA_035507235.1 Acetobacteraceae bacterium | reverse complement strand
GCATTGGCGATCGCGGTGCTGGCATTGCCGTAGAGCGTCGTGTCGCCATCCAGCCGCCACAGCGCGCCATGCGCGTTGGTGAAGGTGACCACATCGGTGCCGTTATAGCCGATATAGCTGTAGCCGGTCTGATCCACCGTTCCGGTATTGCTGATCTTGAGGTCGCCTTCGAACACATTGGCATTCATTTCGGTCGCGCCGCCGAGCGTCAGGCTGCCTGAGCCGGTGACGATGCCGCCGAGCAGGCTCGCCTGGCCGGTCAGGCTGACATTGTTGGTGCCGGCGGAGAGCACGCCGCTGGTCATGGCGAATATGCCGGTTTCGGCAAGATTGGTGCTCAACGTGACGTTGGCACCGGTCAATGCCAACTCCGCGACACTGAGCGCGGCGCTGGCGGCGATGCTGTCGTTGCCGCCGGACAGGTTGAGCGCGGCGCCGCTGATGGTGCCGCCGATCGTGCTGCTATTGGCGAGCGTCAGCGTACCCGATGCGATCCGCACGGTGCCGGCGCTTTGGTTGAGGCCGCCATTCATGGCGTAATGCGCACCGGCCAGAGTGAACGTGCCGCCCGACTCGCTCACCAGCCCATACATCGTCGCGTTGCCGTCGATCGCGAGCTTGCCGCCGGTGATCAGAAGCGTGTCGTTGCTGCCGGTGGTCAGCGAAAGAACCGCCGCCGAACCGCTGGAATAGGTCACCGTGATCGAGGCGGAGGTATTGATCGTGACATCGTCGGTCGCCGTCGGCGGGCTGCCGCCGCTCCAGTTCGATCCCGTGTTCCAGTTGCCGCTGGTCGTGCTGGTCCAACTGATCGACGACATTGGCTTTGCCTCCCCTTCGCCGCAGGGCGAATGGGCGTGGCATGGCAAAGCGGAACCATTCCGTCTACGTGCTGCCGCGTGTATCGAAGGGTAACATTTTGCGGAGCGGGTATAAATCGTTGTCAGAAATGTTACAGGTGTTTTATTTCAGAAAAAGGCTTCTTTTTTGAAAAAAAGAAGCAAAAAACTTTTACTCACAAAATCGTGAGGGCGCAAACATTTCGCTGAGTGGCACGACGGGCCGCCGCGCCGACTCTATCGCCGATGTCGCGCACGCCTCCGCGATGCGCGGATCGAGGCGGCGCATGACAACGAAAACGATCAACGGTACTGTAACAACGCCAATTCTTCTCGGCACGGGCGGCTATGGCGCGCACCTCACCGTTGGCGCGACAGGCCGTGTGGCGCCATCGGGGCCGGGGCTGGTTGCGATCACCGGTCCGGCGGGCCTCGCCGGCGTGAAACTGGTCAATCAGGGCGAGGTGTTCGGTGGCGGCGGCCTTTACCACAATAACAAGGGCGGCCGCGGTGGCGGCGCCATCGTGCTGCATGACGGCGGCAGGATTTCCAACACCGGCACCATCGAAGGCGGCAATGGTGGCGGCGGCCGCTACGGTTCGGGTGGAGAGGGTGGCATCGGCATCCTGCTCGGCCACGGCGGCACGATCAGCAATGGCGGCCTGATCAGGGGCGGTGCCGGCGGCGGCAGTTACGAAAATGTCGGCGGCACGGGCGGCGTCGGCATATTGGTCAATCACGCCGGCACGATCACCAATACCGGCACGATCGCAGGCGGTGCCGGCGCCTATGCGGGCCGTTTCGCCTATAGCGGCGGCAGCGGCGGTGTAGGCGTTGATCTCTCCGGCGGCGGCACGCTGACCAATCACGGCCTAATCGAGGGCGGCAACGGCGGCAGTTGTTACGAAGCCGGTGGAAACGGTGCCACCGCGGTTCTGTTGGGCGGGCCGGCGACGGTCGTGAATACCGGTGCGATCATGGGCGGCGAGGGCGGCTATGGCTATTTCGATGGCAGTGGCGGTGGCGGCAACGGCATTCTTTTCGACGCGGCGGGCACGCTTACCAACAGCGGTGACATCCAGGCCGGCTATTATGGCGGGACCGGCGTTGTGGTGGGCGGCAAGGCCGAAATCTCGAATACCGGCACCATTGGCGGCGCCGGCGGTGGCACCGGCGTGGACCTGGGCGGCGGGGGTCACCTCGATAATGGCGGCCTGATCAAGGGCGGCGGCGGCTATTACGGCGAGTATTATACCGGCGGTGCCGGTGGCATCGGCCTCGTCGTTTCGGGCGTCGCCAAGCTGGCCAATAGCGGCACGATGGTTGGCGGCGGCGGCGGTAACAGCTATTTTTACAACGGCGGTCGGGGCGGGGTTGGCGCGTTGCTGACCGGCGCCGAGACGCTGGTCAACACAGGCAGTGTCCTCGGCGGCACCGGCGGCCGCTCGGGCGATTATGATGGTGGCACCGGCGGCGTCGGGGTCGTGCTTGGCAATGGCGCGGCGGTCACCAATCACGGCGCGATCACCGGCGGTATCGGCGGCATCAGCCACAATTATTACGCCGGCGTGGGCGGCGTGGGCGCCGCGGTTTATGCCGGCGCCACGCTCACCAATACCGGCACGGTTACCGGTGGCCAGGGCGGCCGATCCTACACCTACCCGGGCGGCACAGGCGGCGCGGGTGTGCTGCTGGATGGCGGGGCGCTGATCGCCGCCAGTGGGCTCATCGCGGGCGGCGCGCCCGGCACCGGTGGCGCGCAAGGCGACGCGGTGCAATTCGGCGCAATCTCGTCCACGCTCATCGTCGAGGCCGGTGCCCAGTTTAGCGGCGACATCGCCGCCAACAGCGCCGTGGATGATCGCCTGGTGCTCGCCGCCGGCGGCGGCGGCACGCTCGCAGGCTTCGGCACGAGCATCACCGGCTTCACCGATATTCAGGAAGCCGCCGGCGCGCGCTGGACGCTCGGCGGAACAATCACAGGCACCGGCAAGCTCGCCATGGGCGACGCCGCGACGCTCACCCTGACGGGGCCGGTCTCGATCGCGAGGATTGCGTTCAGTGCCGGCGGCGAGGACCATCTCAAACTCGGTGCACCGACGCAGGTGAGCAGCGTGTTCGCTGGTTTCGCCACGGGGGATGTCGTGACGCTTGCCGGCCTCAAAGCCGCATCGGCGGATTTCGCGAACGGCACGCTCACGTTATTCGATTCGGGTCAGCACGTCATCGATGCACTGCAATTCGCAGGCGACTACGTCACGGGCGATTTCGGCCTACAGCCAGATGGAACCGGTACTAACATTTTCTACGCAGGCACGGCCATTTTCTACGCAGGCACGGCGGCCGCCATTGAACCGGGGGTGCTGTCTAGCACGCCAGCGCGGCATTGGACGAGCGGCTGGAATAGTAACGATGTGTTTTTCCACAGCCATATCATCGCCGGCTGAGCAAGGGCCGCTTTCGCTCGCTGCGGCGGCAGGTTGCGGTAAATCAAGGTGGCCGTGGTGGTGGCCACCTTAGAGTGCGCGACGGCACACGGAATCGCACCGCACTCGCCGTTCCGCGCGCCGCGGCTGGCCACGGCAGCGCGCGCGAAAAAACCTGGTCGCGCCGGAGGTCCAGATGCAAGTCGCTGCAGCCTCCGTTCGCCGCGCCGCGGCCATGCTGGTGCTGTGCACGGCGCTGCCCCTGACGATCGGGTTGCCTTCCGCGGCCATAGCCGCAGAGCAGCTCTCATGGCTGGGCTTTAAGGAAGTTCAAGTCGGCGACGGCAAGGTTTCGATCGGCACGCCGGTGCCCGCCTGGGTGGCGAAGGTTCCCGTTCCGGATAGCGCCCACGCCGGTGCCGTCATGTTGCGGCTGTGGGACACCCAGTTTTGGGCCGGCGACAATCCGACCGACTATCGGCATATCGCCGTCAAGGCGAATGATTTAACTGCCCTGCGGACCAGCGGCCTGCTCTCCCTTGAGTTCAGACCGGACTTTCAACGTGTGCAGATCCACTTCATCCGCATCCTGCGCGGCAAGTCGGTCATCGACCATACCAATCGCGCTGCCGTCAGATTTGTGCAGCGCGACATTGGCGCTGGCCAATATAGCGGAACGATCGCGGTGCTGTTCATGCTCGACGATATGCGGCCGGGCGATACGATCGAATATGCCTTCAGCCGGATTGGCGAAAATCCCGTCTTCGCACATCGGTTCGTGAATAGGGAGCGGTGGGAAAGCGACCTGCCGATCGCGCGCCGTTATGTGTCTCTGCAATATCCACAACCGCGGCATATCGCGTGGCGCGTTATGGCGGCGCCCGGCGCGACGGTGCCGAAACCTGTAGAAACGAATGTCGGCGGCGTGAAGCGGCTGGTTTTCGACGCATATCATGTTTCTCCGGTTCAGCCGGAGGAGGACCTGCCGCACGCCTATCCGCTCGTCCCCACGCTGCAATTCTCGGAGTTTGGCGCGTGGGACGACATCGTTGCTTGGGCCGAGCCGCTCTTCGCGGTGAACGCTGCGCCGGGCAAGGAGCTGCTGCCCATCATCGCGCGCCTCAAGAGCTTGCCGGATGACGCGGCCAGGGTCGCGACGGCGCTCGAATTCGCGCAACATGATATACGTTACTTTGCCGTGCCCCTCGGCGAGGCGTCCTATCGCCCGGTGGCAATCGCTACCCTGCTCGCCCGCGGCTACGGGGACTGCAAGGACAAGTCGTTTCTGCTCCTCTCCCTGCTGCACGCAATAGGCATCGATGCACGCCCAGTTCTGCTCAATGCCGGTGGCTACGAAGATCTTTCGGCATCGCTGCCCAGCCCGCTGCTGTTCGATCACGTCATAGTGCGCGTGACCCTTGGCGGGACTATAGTCTTTCTCGATCCGACATGGGTCGGCCAGCATGGCCGGCTGGACATGATGGGTCAGCCATATGCGGGTAACGAGGTGCTCGTGGTTGCGCCGGGCGCGCATGGCATCACCCGGATCGCAAATATCGCGGCCGAACCGGCACAGTTCGAAATAGATGAGTTCGCCACGCTACCTCGTTTCAATTTTCCGGGCACGCTCGAAGAACACCTGCATTTCCGGGGCGCATTCGGCGAACTCATGCGCGCTAGTCTTGAGAAGGCGCCTCGCGACCGCTTTGTACAGCGATGGTCCGATCAGATGGCGCGACGCTATCCCGGCGCACGCGTGGCCGGCGATCCCAGCCTCACGGACGATCAGGTGAACAACGACCTTTCCGTCATTATGCTTTTCACCATTCCGCATCTTGCCATCAAGCAACACCATGGCTGGGCTGTGCATTTTGAACCGACGAGCATCATCGGCTCCCTGCCACCACAGCCGGCGCCAAGCCGGACCACACCACTGTTCTTGCCAGCATTTCCCTATGCCGGGAAATACAGTTTTGAAATGCGATGGCCGCCGGAAGTCGCGGTGGTGCAGAATCCTTCCGGCGACACGGTCGACACGCCGTTCTTCACCTACGGTTTCGGCCACACCTTCCGCGGCAATGTCGCAACCTCGACGATGCGGATTTATCTGAAAGCCGACACAGTTCCCACAGATGCGCTGCGCCGCTACGGCGTTGGCCTGCGTGCCGTAGGTGTGGATACTTATGATGTGATGACCGTAACCACCAACAATTAAGCCGCCGCCGGAACGCGCACGCCCCGAATAAGGTTCCGTGAAGACGCAACCCGGAGAAAGGCTTATTCTCTTCAAAAGAGGTAACTGCTTAGGTCGGACAACCAACTGAAAAGAAGGGAGGGTCGGTATTTCTTTTTCGAAAAAATAAACTTTTTTCTGTTACGGGCGGCACCATCAAGACGCGTTCGGGCTGCGGCTGCGAGCCAAATCGCAATGTATCCGGAAATGCCAATATCCCTGCTTCGCACGAATATCACTCGTTAAATCAGCTCGTGTAAGATTGGACGCTCGCGGGCGAGGATTTATAAAACTCCAGCGCCTGCGCGATGCGCGGAGGCACCTTATGGTGCGCCGGGTCATATCCCGGCACGAACAGCTCCAGTGCACGCGGCAGCACGACGCGCAACAGCCGCCAGTAGAACCGACTCTCGCCGGCGCCGGCTCTCATGCCGCCAGTTCTGGAGCAGCGGACAGTCAAACCGAAGGGCGTGGCTGCCGGCGCGCCAAGGCGAAGGCGCCGACGATCAACGCCGCGAAGCCCGATGCCGCGCCGACGCCGAGCGCCCAGCGTGGCCCGCAATGATCCGCCACCCAGCCGACCATCGGCGCACCGATCGGCGTGCCGCCGAGGGCGATGCCGACGCGCAGTGCCATCACCCGACCGCGCATGGCTGGCGCGGTTGAAAGCTGCATCAGGCTGTTGGTTGTGTTGGTCAATGTCAGGGCAGCCACGCCGATGATCACGAGCGTGACGGCGAACAGTCCATAGGTCGGCGCAAATGCGGCGAGCGTACAGCCCAGCCCAAAGAGCCCTGAGCCCAGCAGTAATGTGCCGAACCGTGCCGTGCGGCGGCCCGCCCCGAGCAGGGCGCCGGCAACCGTTCCGATCGCCATCGCCGAGGACAGCAGGCCGTAGCCGCGAGCGCCGGTGTGGAAGGCCCTGACGGCCATCGTCGAAATGAAGATCGGGAAGTTCAGGCCGAAGGTACCAACCAGGAATAGCATGGCCAGGATCGCCAGGAGGTCCGGGCGCCGCCGGACGTAGCGCAAGCCTTCCATGAAACCTCCCCTGCCGCGGTGAGCCCGCGCATTCGCATGAAGTTCGGACACGCGCAGCATCGAAAGCGAAATCAGCACCGCAACGAAGGAGGCGCCATTGATGAGAAAGGCCCAGCCGGTGCCGATCGCGACAATGACCAAACCCGAGACAGCGGGCCCGATCATCCGGGCGGCATTGAAGGACGTGGAGTTGAGCGCCACCGCGTTGTGCAAATCCTCATCGCCGACCAGTTCCGCCACGAAAGTCTGGCGCACGGGCGCATCGAATGCCGCGGCGCTGCCGAAGAGGAAAGCGAAGATGTAAACGTGCCAGAGCTGGACAATGCCGGTGACGGTGATAATCCCCATGGCCAGGGCCAGGATGCCCATCGTCGCCTGCGTGGCAATCAGCAGCTTGCGCTGGTTGAAATGATCGGCGGCATAGCCGGTCCAGGGCAGCAGAAGAAGCTGGGGGCCGAATTGCAGTGCCATGACGATGCCGACGGCCGAAGCACTGCGATGGGTGAGCTGGGTCAATACCAGCCAGTCCTGCGCCGTGCGCTCAACCCAGGTGCCGATGTTGGAAACGAAAGCGCCGGCGAACCAGACCCGATAGTTGAAACTCCGCAAAGACCGGAAGGTGCCGCCAAGCGGCTGTTTCATTGCCGTTCCGGCGTGTTGCCGCCATGGAAGCGGCCGAAATGTCGCGCCGCGAAGAGGCTTATGGACAGGCCGCCCAGGCCGAGCGCAACGACATCGCCGGTCTGCCGCAAATCGAAATCGCCAACCCGGCAGACAAGCAGATAGCCGACGGCGAGGTTGAGAAATCCCCACACTATGTTGACCGTCGATGAGGAGAGCCCCTGCCCCGGCGGATTGGCGAACGGGCTTTGGAACGGCCTGCCCATCATGCCGCTGACGCCATGCGGAATGGCATTCGCGAGGAAGGCGCCGCCGAAAAAGTACGACACGAAATTGGGCCATGCCATGTCAGGCGTTCCTCGCTGCAAGCAATTCAAGTATGTTCCGGCTGCTGGCGGTTTCGCCAAGCCGGGGAAAGACGTTCCTGATGCTGTAGTCGTGAGCCTCGGGTCGCGTGTCGGTCATGGCGTCGATGGCGAGGGTGACATTCAATCCCCGCTCATAGGCCTGGCGTGCGGTTGCTTCGACGCCGGTTGCCGTGGCCACGCC
>DATJOH010000115.1:0-3935 GCA_035507235.1 Acetobacteraceae bacterium | reverse complement strand
AAGACCGACTCGGCAAACCAGGGTGATGCGCAATGACCGAACTGTCCCGTGAGCGTCTGCGTGTCCTGGAAGGCACCGGCGGACTTTTGGCGGCCGGCGTCGGCAAAACCTACAAGGGCCGCCCCGTTGTCCGGAACGTTTCCGTCACCGTGCGCCGCGGCGAGGCGGTCGGCCTGCTCGGCCCCAACGGCGCCGGCAAAACCACCACCTTCTACATGATCGTCGGCCTGGTCCGCCCCGACACCGGCAGCATTTCCCTCGACGGCACCGACATCACGCTGCTGCCCATGTATCGCCGCGCCCGCATGGGCATCGGCTATCTGCCGCAGGAAGCCAGCGTGTTCCGCGGCCTGAATGTGGAACAGAACATCAAGGCGGCGCTCGAAGTCGTCGAAACCGACCCTGACGCCCGCGAAGTCGCCTGCGACGCCCTGCTCGCCGAATTCGGCATCAGCCACCTCCGCCGCACGCCGGCACTCGCTCTCTCCGGCGGCGAACGCCGCCGCGTCGAAATCGCCCGCGCGCTCGCAACCCGCCCCAGCTACATCCTGCTCGACGAACCCCTCGCCGGCATCGACCCCATCGCCGTCGGCGAAATCCGCGACATGGTCGGCCACCTGAAAAATCGCGGCCTCGGCGTGCTCATCACCGACCACAACGTCCGCGAAACGCTCGAAATCATCGACCGCGCCTACATCATGCACGACGGCGTGGTGCTGATGGAAGGCACGCCCCGCGACGTTGTCGCGCATGCCGATGTGCGGCGCGTGTATCTTGGCGAAAAATTCTCGATGTAATGAAAAAGAAACAAGAAAGAATCTTCTTTTTCTGAAGAAAAAGAAGCAAAAAGACTTTTCTCTTGGGCCCTAGACACCGCGCCCACGCGTCAAGCGAACAAGCCGAAATACCCACACCTCATCCTCCTCCCCCATTTTTTGGGGGGCGGAGGGGGCCTTCCCGTGCCACGCCGGCGGGCAAGAGGGCTTCGCCGCCCAGTGTCGAAAACGCGACCACCCACACCCAACCGCACCCCCACCGTCATTGCGAGCGCAGCGAAGCAATCCACGGGTGCCCCCACCGCCCGTGTGCCAGCATAGGCACAACTCTATCTTCAGTCAGCAGCAAGCGTAGCCCGAGTGAAACTACGCTTGCTGCGCTTGCTTAGATTCGCGCCTGCCAGCGACAAATAAAACTTCGTGGATCCTCGTTGCGGATGCCGCCGCCACATTCCCGTCATCGCGAGCCGCCCCTTGGCGGCGTGGCGATCCAGCGTCGCGGCACCATCTCCGGCACTAGCTTTGCACAAACCAAAGGAAGAGAGCGGAGCAACAGAGAGACGCAGATACGCGCGTCGAGCGACGACCCCGGAGCAGATCGTGCATCGGTTACGATTCCCATTTCAAATCGTCTGGTCGCCGCCAACGCCGTGGAACCTACCGCGCGGTGCTTACCCCGTACGTGTCCATGAAGTCTGGCGGTAACGCTGACGGATCCAGCCGTTTTGCGCGCCGATATGCGGCCAGCGCCATGGCGCGCGCGTTTTCCGCGGCGCCGACCGGCATGTTGGCGACAACGCAGGCGAGGCGGATGACATCCGCCTCGTCCACCAGGTGTGCCCCGTCAGTCGTTTCACACCGCCCGTTATAGTAAGCGACCGCCGGCCGCTCGCACTGAATTTCCGCCCACACCAACCGATCCGTCCGCCGAAGCCGCTGCATGCCGGTCTCGTGGCCACTCCCCGAGGGAATAGCTGGGTGAAAAAAACTATACGGGTCAAAGCAGCGCGCAGGAAAAGCCGGTGTCGCGGACAGCACGGCCAGCAGCGGGAATGCCGCCAATAAGACTTGCAGGAAAAAACGCCCTGCCATGCTCAAACCTCCGCGCGACCGCGAATACCCATCCTGCCGTAGGAAAGCCCGCGATCGCAATAAGGTTACGCGGCTCGCCCATAGCCGCAACGAAAGCGCAATCGTTATTATATTGCCTTCAGCCTACAACCGCTGGCCAGTTTTGTCCGATTGTAACAGCTGCGTTGTCCCGCGAGCCTCCCGAATGCGTAAGCGTCAAAGTGGCTCCGTGGCGAGGACGGCATATAATCGCACCGCGCGCTTCGGGGGTGCCGATGACGGCAAATTATTGCGCGACGGCGCTGACCATCGGCGCTGCGCTGTGGGCTGCGCCAAGCCAGGCGCAGCAAGCGTAGCCCGGGTGAAACCCGGGTTTCACGCGGGCTGCTAATTGATGGAAACGCCTCAAGACGAACTCGCAGAATCCCTAGGCTTAGTCGCATAACAGCGAAACTCGAGATAGCAGGAAAGAGACGATGAACCTCAAGCGACTTAACATCAGGCCCGCGCTCGCCCTGGCCGTCGCCTACCCGATGGCGGCAAACGCCGGCACCTTCACAACCCTTTATACCTTCACCGGGACGAAGGACGCCGGCTCACCCGTAGGCCGCTTAGTTTACCTTAACGGCACGCTCTATGGCGTTGCTTCGGGGAACTTAACAACGCCCCATAGCAATGGCGTGGTATTTGCCCTCAACATAGCGACGCGCGCTCTAAAGGTGCTCTACCGATTCGAAGGAGGCGCGGACGGCGAAGAACCGATTGATCTGACATACCACGGCGGCACATTCTACGGCACTACGGTGTACGGCGGCGCCGGTTGCGAAAACCAGGGTTGCGGCACCGTATTTGCGTTCGACGCGAAGACCCGGACTGAAACTATACTCTATGAATTCCCGGAACCTGTGGGTCCTGGCCACCTGCTCTACAAGAGCGGCACCCTCTTCGGCACGGCGCGACTCGGCGGCGCATCGGGCGACGGCGCCGTGTTTGCAATCGACTTGCAATCAGGTGCGGAAAAAACGTTATACAGCTTTACGGGCAACGCCGATGGCGGCGAACCCGCCGCTGCACTTTTGCTTCACAACGGTCTGCTGTACGGAACGACGTATTTCGGTGGCGGGAAGTGCGACTTCGGATGCGGCACCGTCTTCAGCCTTGACCCATCCGACGGTACCGAAACGGTGCTTCATGGCTTTGAACCGGGAAAGGGTGGTTCCCGACCATACGATAACCTGGTTTACGATAATGGCCTGATCTACGGCGCCACGTTGGATGGCGGCGATAATTCATGCGGGCGCGACGGGTGTGGTACATTATTCTCCATAAATCCGCAGACCGCCGCCGAAAGTACCGTCTACACGATGACCTCAAAGCACGAAACCTCTGCGGCTCTCACCGCGCGCGGTAAGTATCTTTACGAGACCGTCGTCGCGCCCACCAGAAATCGCAAGGACATCTTTGCGGGCGGACTCGTCAAATTCAACCTCAAGACCGCTCAGCGCAAAGTAATTTATACCTTCAACGAAGGAAGCCGCGGCGCCGACGGCGCGGACCCAGACTCCCCTCTGCTCTACGTCAACGGCACCTTCTACGGCACCACCCCCCTCGGCGGCAGCGGCGGCCAAAGCTGCAACAACGAAGGCTGCGGCACCATATTCCAATATGTTCCGTAACACCAAGCGTAGCAAGCGTAGCCCGGGTGAAACCCGGGTTTCACCCCGGCTACGCTTGCCTAGGTTCGCGCCTAGGGGCGACAGATAAACCTTCCTCGCTCTCATTATCGATGTCGTCGCCGTATCCCCGTCATCGCAGGCCACCCCTTGGCGGCGGCGTAGCGATCCAGCATCGCGGCACAATTTCCGGGACTGGCGCCGCGTGCTATAATCGCGAGGGCGCGGCCATCGAGATGGGTTGGCCGTAGAATGTGGCACGCGTCTCGTCCCTGACGTCTTCAAATCGCATACCATACGGAAGTTTTGATGTCGGCAACTCTGCTGCACTCACGCAAGGCCCTTCGCCGCCTCCTCACTGCAATGGCTGTGCTAACGCTGTGCGCGGCCGCGCCGCTGCGGCACCTGGCGGACA
>DATJOH010000114.1:0-6660 GCA_035507235.1 Acetobacteraceae bacterium | reverse complement strand
TCACCGGCTGCTGATTGGAGAGCGCAAAAATCACCAGCAGAAGCAGGAACGGCAGGAGGAGCAGCGCGCGCAGCATGATCGCCTCATAACGGAGGTGCCGGCAGCAAGGCCAGCGCCCCTAACACAAGGCACAACTTCGATTGGCCTACCCCGTTGCCGACTTCCCGCCCGCGCGCACGCCGAGAATATGGGCGATGGCGTAGGTAAGATCAGGCCGGTTCAGCGTGTAGAAATGGAACTCGTCTATGCCGTTGGCCTGCAGCAGCCGCACCTGCTCGGCGGCCACCACCACGGCGACCATCCGCCTGGTTTCCGGATCCTCGTCCAGCCCCTCGAACATGCGGGCAAGCCAGCCAGGCACGCAGGCGCCGAACTTGGCGGCCTGGGCGAAATTGGTCACCGGCATGATCCCCGGCACGATCGGCGCGGTAATGCCGGCGGCCAGCGCCAGGTCCAGGAAGCGCAGGAAGCAATCGGTATCGAAGAAATACTGGGTGATTGCCCGCGTGGCGCCGGCATCCAGCTTGCGCTTCAGGTTATCCAGATCGCCGATGGCGCTCGACGCCGACGGGTGCACTTCCGGGTAGGCGGCGACGGAGATTTCAAAATCGGCGACGCGGCGCAAGCCGGCGACCAGGTCGGCCGCATAGGGGTAGCCACCCGGATGCGGCGCGTATGGGCCGCCACCGGGGAAATCGCCGCGCAGCGCGACCAGATGCCGCACGCCAAGGTCCCAGTAGGCACGGGCGATGTCATCCACTTCGCCACACGTCGCGCCGACGCAGGTAAGATGCGCGGCAGGTGTCAGCCGCGTTTCCCGCAGAATGCGCGCCACCGTGGCATGCGTGCGCGCCTGTGTGGAGCCGCCGGCGCCATAGGTGACGGAGACAAAGCGCGGCTGCAGCGGCTCCAGCCGGCTGACGCAGGCCCAAAGCTGCTTCTCCAGCGCCTCGGTTTTCGGCGGAAAGAACTCGAAGCTGAGCGCCGGCGCCGGCTGGCTATGCGGCAGGCCGGCGATGCGCGGCCCCGTAAGCCAACGCTGCAGCGTTGGCTTACGGTGGGAAGGGAGCGGTGCGTTCACGCCGCCACTTGCCGCTGTTGGGGGGAGGTGTGCAACCGTAACTGCGGCAACGAAAGCACGGTGGGCGCGTTGCAGCGCACACGGCACGTGGTAGAGGTCCGGATCGCACCCCAAATGGCGCCGCGCCGCCCTTCTCCATGCCGAAGGAACCCAGGATGCGCTTTCCCACGACCACCACCAAAGCCGTCCTGCTGTCGCTGGCCTGCACCGCCATGGTCGCCGGCTGCGCCAAGGTCCCGCCGGCTTCCGACCCCGACGCACTGGCGGAGTACCAGCAGACGAACGATCCGCTGGAGCCGACCAATCGCTTCTTCTACAGCGTGAACGACGCGATCGACCGCTATTCGCTCAAGCCCATTGCCCAGGCTTACGTGTATGTCACGCCGCTGCCGGTGCGGACGGGCATGCATAATTTCCTGTCAAACCTCGGCAGCCCGGTGTTGTTCGCGAACGACGTCGGCGAGGCGCGGCCGCGGCATGCCGGCACCACCTTCATGCGCTTCATGATCAATTCGACGGTGGGCGTGCTCGGCATTTTCGATGTCGCCAAATCCGTAGGCTATAGCGCGCACGATACCGATTTCGGTGTCACCATGGGCCTGTGGGGCGTGCCGTCCGGCCCGTTCCTCTATCTTCCGATCATCGGCCCCAGCAGCCCGCGTGGCGTCACCGGGTTCGCCATGGACCAGGCGCTCGACCCGTTCAACTATGTGCCAAGAGGCTACGGATTGCTGACCTTTAACTGGGCACGCTTTGGCATGACCGCCATCGATACGCGCGCCAGCCTGCTGACAGACGTGGATAAGATCAAGGCGAGCGCGCTTGATCCGTACGCGACGTTCCGCAGCCTTTACCGGCAGCATGTTCACAGCCAGATCGAGGCGCTACGTAACGATACCCAAACCACCGTGCCCGATTGGTACACGCAGTAAATTTCGGCCCCACAACAGGAGAGTCCGTTTGAAGCACCTCAGCACGCGCCGCCAATTCATTGTCACAGCCGCTTTCATTGCGGCCGCGATCGGTTCCGTGCCGGCGTTCGCCCAGGGTGCCGATCCCACCGCATTCCTGAACCAGTTTGCCAACAAAATGGTCGACATCGTCAACGGGCCAGGCGACCTCGCGGCCAAGCAGCGGGCGCTGCAGCCGGTGATCGATGACAATGTGGACGTCGACGCCATTGCCCGCTTCTGCCTGGCGCGGTTCTGGCGCACCGCGACACCGGACCAGCAACAAAAATACGTGGCTATCTTCCATCAGGTGCTGATGAAAAACATCACCAGCCACCTCGGCGAATATCAAGGCGTGAGCTTCACGACCGGCGGCACCTACCCGCAGGGAAACGCCACCGTGGTCAAAACGGTCGTGACGCGGCCAAATGCACCGCCGGCCAATATCGGCTGGGTCATCAGCAACGCCAGCGGATCGCCAAAAGTGGTCGACGTGGTGGCCGAAGGCACCAGCC
The DNA here is from genome assembly GCA_035507235.1 of Acetobacteraceae bacterium. GTDB lineage: Bacteria > Pseudomonadota > Alphaproteobacteria > Acetobacterales > Acetobacteraceae > CAJCIS01. The sequence continues at coordinate 4,114 of DATJOH010000114.1, read as the reverse complement.
TGCGCGTGCAGACACGCGACGACTATACAAGCTACCTGCAACGCCACGGCAACGATATGAACGCCCTGATCGCCGCCCTGCAGCGCCAGGTAAATGGCGGCGGCTAGCCGCGGAGATCTCAGGCATTGCCTCCGGCGGCCGGGGCTCCGCCCCTGGACCCCGTTGGGGCCTAAGGCCCCAAACCCCTACTCTTTGTCAGAGGAAAAGGGGGGGCGCCGCTTGGGCTGCGGCAACATTCGGGTTGCGCCCCTCCTTTTCCTCTGACGAAAAAATAGCGGGGGTCTGGGGCGTCACGCCCCAGTGGGGGTCCAGGGGGCAAAGCCCCCGGTCGCCGAAGGCAATGCCAGAGACGCCATGACTAGCCGCCGCTACGCCCCGCAGCCCGCGTCGCGGAGGACGGCTAGGACGGCTTGTTCGGGGACGTCGCGGCTGGTGAAGGCCTGGCCGATATCGCGGGCCAGCACGAAGGCGAGGCGGCCGTCGCGCATTTTTTTGTCGTGGCGCATGTGGCGCAGCAGGTCTTGCGCGGAAAAGCGACGGTTGAGTTCGCCGATTTCGGCCAGCATGCCGCAGGCGGCGATATGGTGTTTGATGCGCGACGCGGTGCCGCGGGGGCAGAGTTCGAGTTTTTCCGAAAGGGCGAAGGCGAGGCCCAGGCCGATCGCGACCGCCTCGCCGTGCAGCAGGCCGCCGGTGGCGAAATATTCCGCTTCCAGGGCGTGTGCGAAAGTGTGCCCGAGATTGAGCAGGGCACGGCCGTCGTTGGGTTTTTCCTCGCGTTCGTCGTCGGCGACCACGGCCGCCTTGAAGGCGCAGGCGCGTTCCACTGCTTCGGCTTGCAACGTCGCGTCTCCGGCCAGGAGGGCGGGGCCGTTGGTTTCGCACCAGGCGAAGAAATTTGCCTCGCCGATCAGGCCGGCTTTGACGATTTCGGCGTAGCCGGCGCGGAGTTCGCGGGGCGGCAGGGTGGCGAGCGCCGCGGTATCGGCGAGGACGATGCGCGGCTGGTGGAAGGCACCGAGCAGGTTCTTGCCGTGTGCGGTGTTGATGCCGGTTTTGCCGCCGACGCTGGAATCGACTTGCGCCAGCAAGGTGGTGGGGACTTGCGCGAACGGCAGGCCGCGCATGGTGCAGGCGGCGGCGAAGCCCGCGAGGTCGCCGATGACGCCGCCGCCGAGTGCGATCACCGCCGTGCGGCGTTCGACGCCGGCGGCCAGCAGGGCGTCCGTGACCTGGCCGAACACGGCAAGGGTTTTGCTGCCTTCGCCGGGCGCGACGACGATCTGGCTTGCCTCGAACCCGGTTTCGCCGAGGCTTTGCATCAGCGCCGGCAGGTGAAGCGCGGCGACGTTGCTGTCGGTGACGACCACAGCGCGTTTTTGCGGCAGCGCTGGCGCGAGCCAGGCGCCGGCGCGGGCGATCAGCCCTTCGCCGATGACAATCTGGTACGGCGCGGCGCCGAGCGGCACGTCCAGGCTGTGCGCCGGGCGATAGGCGAGCAGCGCCTCGGCGACGCGGCCTGTGGTCACGTCGGGACTATCGTCGCCGCAATCCACCACGATATCCGCCTCCGCATAGACCGGGTGCCGCGCCCGCATCAGGTTCGCCAGCACCGAGGCTGGGTCGCCGTCGCGCAGCAGCGGGCGGTGATGCCGGCCTGACGTGCGGCGGACAAGTGTTGTTAAGTCGCAGCGGAGCCACACGGAGCGGGCCTCGGCGCGGATGGCGGCGCGGGTTTTGGTGTCCATGAAGGCGCCGCCGCCGGTCGCCAGCACGCAGGGCGGGCCGGCCAGCAGGCGGCGAATGACGCGCCGCTCGCCGGCGCGGAATTCGGCCTCGCCGAATTTTTCGAAGAACTCGGCAACCGTGCAGCCGGCGGCGGTTTCGATTTCATGGTCGGCGTCGCGGAACGGCAGGCCGAGCCGCAATGCCAGACGGCGGCCTATGGCGGTTTTGCCGGCGCCCATGAGGCCCACGAGCACGATGGTCGGGCCGTTCCACGCCGCGGGTCGGGGGGCTTCCGGCACCGCGGATTGAACAGGAAATGGATGCAGCACGGTGTTGCGCGTCATGCGGCGCGAAGGCTAGCACAGGCGTTGCGCGCAGCAGCAAGGGACGAGTGAGCATCGCATGAGCCGCCTGGTTTTGATACTTGCAGGATTGCTCGTGGGCGGGGTGCTGATCGCGCTGCTGTTGCTGGGTGCGTTCCCGCCGAAGCCGCATCGCACGCCGGTTGAGCATGTTATTCCGAACTCGCAGTTCAAGTCGCCCTGAGTCAGCTGTCAGCCCTCAGCTGTCGGATTACAGAACCCCGTGAGAGGCGTGGCGGGGCGCGGCGATCGGCACATCGAGGCGTTTGGCGAAATGCTTGCCGCGGAGCGCGGCGCCGCCAGGAATACGTTGCTGGCGTACGGGCGGGATCTTGCTGATTTCGCGGGCTTTGCCGCGGCACGTGGCGAGCGGCCGGCAAGGGCGACGGCGGCGACCGTGCAGGCGTACCTCGCCAGCCTGGCGCCGGCGGGGCTTTCCGCCCGCAGCGCGGCGCGGCGGCTGAGCTGCCTGCGGCAATTTTACCGTTTCCTGTTGCGCGACGGCGTGCGGCAGGATGATCCGACAGCGACGCTGGAGGCGCCGCGCCAGCCGGCGCGGCTGCCGAAATTGCTCAGCGAGGCGGAGGTGGAGGCGCTGCTGCGTTTCGCGCCGGTCTTGCCGGACCGGCACGGGCTGGTGGCGCATGCCGGGCTTACCCTGCTTTACAGCACGGGGCTGCGGGTTTCCGAATTGCTGGCCTTGCCGCGTACCGCATTTGCCGCCGAGGCGCCTTTGCTGACGGTTCGCGGCAAGGGCGGGCGGGAGCGGCTGGTGCCGGTGTCGGCGGCGGCGCGTGAGGCCGCGCGGGCGCTGATCGCCGCCAGCGCGCCGAGCCGGCATGTGTTTCCTGGGCGCGACCCGCGCCGCCCATTGACGCGCCAGGGCTTCGATATCGTGGTGCGTGAAGCCGCGATCGCCGCGGGGATCGAACCCGGTCGCATTTCGCCGCACGTGCTGCGCCACGCTTTTGCCAGCCACATGCTGGCGCGCGGTGCCGACTTGCGCAGCCTGCAATTGCTGCTGGGCCATGCCGACATCGCGACGACGCAAATCTATACGCATGTTTTGCATGAGCGCCTGCATGCCCTCGTCACCGCGCATCACCCGCTGAGCCGTCCCGGCGGCGCGCCGGCGACGTGAAGCGTGTTGCCCAATACCCTGCGCCACCTTGATTGCGGGCGGGGGCTCCGATAAGCCCGCGCTAGGAAGGGGGCGGTGCACAAAAGTGCGGCCGCCGCAGGACGGGACCAGATCCAAACATGCATGCTTTGCGCCGCTTTGCCGCCGCTCTCGCAACCTGCGTATTGGCGGGACCGGCCTTCGCCCAGGATACCGGGCTGCATGTGCCACAGCCATGGCAGATGGACATGCAGCCGCCGGCAAGTCCGGTGGCGGAGTGGATTGCTTCGCTCAATTTCTGGGTTTCCGTCATCATCGTCATCATCACGATGTTCGTCGGCGGACTGCTCGGCTGGGTGCTCTATCGCTACAACGCGAAGCGCAATCCGGTGCCCGGCACGGTAAGCCACAATTCCATCCTGGAAGCCGCCTGGACCGCGATCCCCGTGCTCATTCTGGTCGGGATTTTCATCCCGAGCCTGCGCCTCGTCTATTACGAGGACCGGACGCACGACGCCGACATGACGCTGAAGGTGACCGGCCACCAATGGTATTGGGAATATACCTATCCCGACGCCGGCGGCCTGCATTTCGACAGCTACATGGTCGCGGACGAGGATCTGAAGCCCGGCCAGTTGCGGCATCTGGCCGTGGACAACGAGGTTGTGCTGCCGGTGGGCAAGAATATCCGCATCCTGACGACCAGCGCGGACGTTATTCACAGTTTCTTCGTCCCCTCGCTCGGGGTGCAGCGCTATGCCATTCCCGGACGCACGATCGAAACCTGGGTGCGCGTGGACAAGGCTGGCGATTACTACGGCGAATGCAATCAGATCTGCGGCATGAATCACAGCCAGATGCCGATCGGCATCCACGCCGTGAGCCCGGCGGATTTCAAGACCTG
>DATJOH010000113.1:0-9200 GCA_035507235.1 Acetobacteraceae bacterium | reverse complement strand
GCCGGGGACGAGCGCCGCTCGCGCAGCCGCGTGCGCGACCCGGGCATACACCGCATCGAGCCGCGCCTCGCGTTCGCCATACCACTCAAACGCGGGCTCGACGATGAAAAAACCAACCAGCAACAGTACTAGAGCAAGGATTGTTGCTGCGGTGATTTGCCCCCGCTGTCCGGTCGGCAGATCGTTCACCAGATTCAAAGCCTTAACCCCGCTTTGATTACAAATAGTTCGCGCCCACTGTTTGGATTGGTCACAACCGGCGCCGCAAAAACGGGGGCGCCGAACCGGTCGTCCCCTGCAAGGCGCCCAAGAATCGCGGCCGCGGAACGAGCGGCGCCGGTGATCTCGACGTTGCCTTGTGTTATTCGGAGTTCCGTCAGGTAACTCTCGTCCGGCAGCACCTGCGTGATCATCGATAGCGCCATCAGCACGTCAACCGACTGCGCCTCCACACCGGCAAGCGCCGATGCTACGGCCCGTTGTCCATCGACGTTGCGCGTCAGTATATCAGCCTCCCGCACCTGGCCGTTGAGCGATTGGAGGTTCCGCTCCGCCACGGCGAGTTCGAAGCCTTGTCGAACGAACGGACCGGCAACAGCGCATATGGCCAGTGCGAAAACGACGCACCGGCCTGCCATAACAATCATTCGCGCGTGTGAAGCGTACCCACTTGCCTCCACCGGCCATAATGTCGCTCGTCCTTCATCGGTGTCGGCTTCGACGCCCCACAACCGCCGGCTGGAGGCAATACCAAACCTGGCCAGCGCGGCGGCTCGCTCGCGCGGCACAAGCATAAGGCGGAGCAGCAGCCGCTTTCTCAGAGTGTCCCGTCGTCTGATATTGTAGCCCCATACCACCTCCTCCACGGCGAAGGGTGTCTGGCGCTCAATGTCGTAGCGCAACGCACCTTGCAGGTCATGCTCGATCGCCAGCGGCATCTCCAAGTCAAAGTAAAGAAAATCTTGCGGTGGCACCCGCAAAATGACGGGTTCCCGATTTGGTCGCCTCTTGAGGTAATGCTGCAGGCGTAGCGGAAGGTCAGCCGACGCCGCTGATCCAGCATGCAACATCGCCTCTCGACCATGCCGCCGGCGTAGAAGCGCGAGGCGGTCCGCGGCGGAACTGTCAATCACCGTAGCATCGCGCTGTCGCATAGCCTGACGGCGCCAACGACCTGGCACGATCGCGAGTAATTGAGCTATCCACCAATGGAGAAAACTACCAAGCACCTGATTGCCTCCGGACCCACAGGAGCATCAAAAGAATGAGATTTGGTTAACCAAACACATTATACCACGGCGCCGAAATGCAATCTTAATCGCCCTGCCTTACAGCTTGCCCGCAATTCGCTTTTGGCGAGGCGTCCTGCATTGGCGCGTATTATCAACGGCGGGTGTGACAGCGTCTCGAAAAATCTGTTCAAGTCAATCGCCACCCACTCTGCCAAGATTCGAGACGGCAATCAATCGACCTGGAGATAATGTGCAAGAACGATACGATCACACGTACATGTCGAATGATCGGCCGGCAGTTGCAAGCGAGAACACCTCCTCTCGGTTGGAGCAGCTTTGCGTGATTTTGGGTCAGCGCGGAGCTTGCGATGCAATGACCATAAGTCGGGCACGCGCGGTGGTGGACGAGACGGGCCAACGGCTGGATAAAGTCCTGTTGCAGCTGGGATGGGTAGACGAGCAGAGCCTCGCCGCGAGCTACGCCGAATTGCTCGACCTCCCGACCGTGCATGCCGCGGATTATCCCCTGGCTGCGGTTCCCATCGATCGACTGAAGCCGACTTATCTTCGGAACGCGCGCGCGATCCCATTATCCGTTACGGATGGCGTTGCGCGCATCGCGGTCGCGGATCCGCTGGATCGTATAACGCCACGTGCAATCGGTGTCGCCACCGGCCTGCGCGTGCAGATCGAAGTGGCATTGCCAATAGAGCTTGATGCGGCGCTTAACCGTCTCTACCCTGTCGGCGGAGCCGTCAGCGTTCAAGAAAACACCGGTGATGCAACAGCCCAGGATGCGGAGCGCTTAAGAGATCTTGCAAGCGGCGCGCCAATCATCAGGCTTGTCAACAAGATCATCATGCAGGCAGTCGAGATCAATGCGAGCGACATTCATTTCGAGACTTGTGTGGATAGACTGCGCGTTCGATATCGTCGCGATGGCGTTCTATTTGAAGCGGAGACCCATTCAGTCGATTGCGCGGCGGCGGTCATATCGCGCCTGAAAATAATGGCACAGCTCGACATTGCGGAGCGGCGGCTGCCGCAGGATGGCCGCGCCAGAATACCGGTCCGCGGCACTGAAGTGGACTTGCGCATCTCGACGAGCCCGTTTCTCCACGGCGAGAAAGTGGTGCTCCGGGTTCTGGAGCGCTCCGGAATGATGCTTGGTTGCGATCAGCTCGGTCTAAGCCCTCAAGTAGTCCGTCACTGGTGGCACAGCCTCACTTTGCCGCACGGCATGATTTTGGTTACGGGGCCAACCGGAAGTGGTAAGACGACAACACTTTATGCGGCGCTAAGAACGATGGATGCGACGAGCCGCAATATCGTCACGGTCGAAGACCCGGTTGAATATGACATACCTGGACTAAATCAAGCCCAGGTGAAACCGCAGATCGGCCTCAATTTTCCGGGCATGCTTCGGTCAATATTGCGGCAGGACCCGGATATAATACTGATCGGAGAAATTCGCGATCATGAGACCGCGCGGATTGCGGTACAGGCTGCCCTTACGGGCCATCTTGTCCTTTCCACGCTTCACACAAATTCCGCCGCCGCGGCGATCACACGACTCCGGGACCTTGGATTGGAGGATTACTTGATTGCGTCTGCGATTCGCGGCATATTGGCGCAGCGATTGGTACGTCGGCTATGCGAACATTGCAGACGTAGTGAGTTAGCCACCGAAGCACTTGCAGAACAAATGGGTTTACGTTGCGCCTCTGGCGGCAGGCCGGTGATTTGGCGGTCAGTAGGCTGCGCACACTGCAACAATACCGGCTATCGGGGGCGGCTTGCGATCGCGGAGTTCCTGAATCCTGACAGCAAGATTATAGAGCTCATTTTATCGAGATCGCATCACACGGCGATCGAAGCGCAGGCGCGGGAATCCGGTATGGAGACAATGCTTCAGGCCGGTTTGACGGCAGTGTCCGCTGGCGTCACTACGGTCGAAGAGGTCATCCGGGCAGTTGAGACAGACCGGTGAGGAGATGAAGGGCATCCAAACGGCCACCGCCTCCCATCGCCTATGCGCGCGGCGTCGGGCGGCCAATCTGGACCGTGTGAGTGCGTAACAAAACCGATTCCTTGCCTTTGCTCGCAGCCGGGGACGCAAACATGTATACCAGCGCTATCCAAACAGACAAAAGTTTTGGTTCTTTTTTCAAAAAAGAACATACCTTCCTTCGCACCGCTTTTCTGTAAGTACCGCCGGCCTGTCATCAGGCGGCACACTGACGGGTTTATTGATCAACGCGCCGGGGACGAGCCAGCCTGTGCCGATCAGGTTAACCATACGCTGCGCCGGCGCAACCTCGACGATGAACCGCGGCCTCCGAACCCCGTGGCGGCAATTGAGCCGCCGATCAGCCGAAGCCGGACCGTCCCGGGCAGGAGCGGCATCACGCCGAATGCGACCGCCGGCATCAGAAGTATCGTCACGTCGAACTTCGATAGGCCGTGGGCGCAGACGGCGCAAAGCCTTCGGACGCCGATGGCAGCGCGGCTCCCTCGTGACGACCCGTCAGCGCCGTATTCATTGGTGGCCGCCGGTGCCTATATTGGGGCATGACTTCTCGCGGGCGTCCCATGCGTCGTGTTCTGCCGATCCTGTTTGCTCTGCTTCTGGCCCTGGCGCCGGCGGCTGGGTTTGCGCGGCCGGGGCTTGGCCATTCCTATGGCAGCCGTGGCAGCGCCACCTGGTCGGCGCCGCCGGGCACCGCCAGCGCGCCGGGCGGCGCCAGCCCCTTCACGCGCAGCATGACGCCGAATTATGGCAGCCAGGGTTATGGCTATGGCGGCTACGGCTACCACCGGCCGCTGTTCGGCGGCGGCATGCTTGGCGGCTTTATCGGCGGCGGGCTGCTGGGGCTCATGCTCGGCCGCGGCTTTTTCGGCTTCCATGGCGGCTTCGGCTTCCTCGGCGTGCTGTTCCAGTTGGCGCTGCTGTTCTGGATCGGGCGCTGGCTGTTCCGTAACATGATGGGCGCGCCGGCCATGGCCGGCGGCGGCTTTGCCCGCGGCTACATGCCGCCCGGCATGGCGCCCGGCGGCGGCAGCGGATACGGCGGCGGCGGGCGGCAAACGCTCGCCATTTCGCAGCCGGACTATCAGCAATTCACCCAGGTGCTGAACGGCGTGCAATTGGCGTGGACGCGCCGGGACCTCGTCGCCCTGCAAGCCATGGCCACCCCCGAAATGGTCGGCTATTTCAACGAGCAATTGAGTGACCTGGCCAGCCGCGGCTTGCGCAATGAAGTGCGCAACGTGCAGCTTCAGCAAGGCGATCTCTCCGAAGCCTGGAGCGAGGGTGGCCGCGAATATGCCACCGTCAGCCTGCGCTTCTCCATGGTGGACGTCACCTACGACCAGGCCGGCCGCGTGGTTGACGGCAGCGACACGGAACGCGTAACGGTCACCGAATTCTGGACCTTCGTGCGCCGGCTGCCGGGTCACTGGATACTCTCAGCGATCCAGCAGACGCGCTAGGCGTACGCAGAAGAAAGGAAATATTTCTTTTTTGAAAAAAAGAAACAAAAAACTTTTGCTCCTGGCTTCCGGCCATTGGCCCAACCATGTAGCATCGATGTTGCCCTAAACAGATAAAAGTTTTTTGGTTTTTTTTCAAAGAAGAACACTTCCTTCCGCTTGCCTGCCTTCACGATCCTCAGCGCCGTTCGGTACAAGAAAAAAGGCGGCCGCACCAGCGGCCGCCTTTTTTTACCGGGATGCGCGGGACGAATTACCGTCCGGCGAGGCCCTTGCAGACCGTGGTGTTGCCGATATCCGTATTGAAGCCGTTCTTGTTGGCCAGGATATCGTCTTCGATCGCGGTCAGGAACGTATTCGCCTTGGTGTTCTTCAGCGTGACGAAGCCGTTCTTGTTGATGTAGCTCTCGTAGGTCGCGTTCTTGAAGTGGTCCTTCAGGAACTGCTGCACGGCTTTGCTGATCTTGCCGCTCGCGTAGCACTGGGCAAAATCGAACGTGGTGTAGCCGACCAGCGCGTAGCCTTCGCTCACCGTATTCACGATCGGCACCCAGTCGGACGGGTTCTGCGCTTCCGCCTGCGTCGATGGCGGCGTGCTGTTGGACCCTTCCTTCACATGCGTCAGCGCCGTGGTGATGAGCTTCACCGTCGGCAGGTTCGCGGTGGTGCCGGTCAGCAGGTTCGCAACCACCAGCGGGCTCTTCTCGGTGCTGCCGTTGCAGTTGATGGTCGCATCCGAATTGGGATCAACCTGGGTGAAGTCGGGCGAGAGATAGCCCATGGCGTTTGACACCGTACCGAGGCAGCCCGCGAGGTAGGACGCGACGCCGCCGCTGCCCTTTTCGCCGACGAAGGTCGCGGGCGGGGTGCTGTTCGGGAACAGGCTGGCGAACGTGGTGGTGGCCGTGAAAGTGATACCGGGCGCGGTGTTGCCGGCAGTGCACACGGCGCTCAGATGCGTCGTGGTAATGAAGCTGGTGCCCGAGCCATCGGAGCGGTAGGCGACATTGAATTTGCCTGAGAGCGAGGCGCCGGTATCGGTGATCTGGCTGAAATCGGTGAGCAGGCCGGAGAAGATGCCGCACAGATCATTGTCCGAGAGCGTAAGCTGGCCGTCCTTTGTGACCTTGGAATTCACCACCGGCACCGAAACGCCGACGCCCATGGAGGGCAGTTGGATCAGGTCGCCGGCGGCCGACTGGCCGAATGACGACGTCGCCCAACTGGAAATCTGCGCGCTGCTGAGCACCGCGTCGGAGGCGCCGTAATCGACGGTGTTACCCTGGCCGCCAGCAGGCCCGGCGCAGGCGCCGCCGTTCGCGCCCGTCACTGCGTCGATGTCGCAGGTCAAATCGTCCTTGATGAAGGATGCCTGGCCGGCGCCGGAGCCGGCTTCCCAGTAGGTGCTGAAAGTCGCCTTCGGCTTGTTGGCGTTGAACACACCGAATTCGTCGATGTAGTCGAATTGCGCGAGGGTGGAACCGCCGCCGAGAATGGGCGGCTTGGCGGCGAAGGACGCCGTGGAAAGGCTGAGGAGGGCGGCCGCGGAGGCGGCACCCAGCAGAAGCGTGCGAGTCATGGTGGATCCCCTTATGCAGCCGGCCGATGAAGCCGGCGCCGGGGCGATAGCAAAAGCCTATGACAGATCAGTGACAGTGAGACGACAGCACGATGACAGCGCCGATTCGCGCTTTAAAAAATCATTTAATGCAACCAGATTGCTGTCACCTGGGCTTCATATTCCGAAATTGCATTGAATTCAAGTCGCCTGGTGCGCGGCCAGGGCGGCAAGATCCACAATCTGACTGACCGTTGCGTCCATCGCAAGCAATTGCACGGCTTTCTGCATGCCGAGCAGCATCGGCCCGATCGAGCTGCCGCCGCCGAGGCGCGGCGCCAGGCGTGACGTAATGTGCGCCGAATGAAGCCCCGGCATTACCAGCACATTGGCATTTTCCGTCAGGCGGCAGAACGGATAGAGCGCGCGTATCGAAGGTTCCAGCGCCACGTCCGGCGACATGTCGCCATCGAATTCGAAATCGACCCCGCGCGCGGCCAGGATGGCCACCGCCTCGCGTATGCCATGCACCGTCTGGTGCAGCGGCTGCCCGAATGTGCTGTGGGAGAGCAATGCCACGCGCGGCTTGTGGCCGAGTTTCTCCGCGTAGGCGGCAGCACCTTCGGCGATGTCGGCGAGCAGCGCTGGCGAGGGGCGCTCATGCATCAGCGTATCAGCAATGAAAATCGTTGCGCGTTGCCCGAGCATCATGGTGAGCCCGAAAGCGGTGCGGCCAGGGATCGGATCGATGGCGAGATTTACCGCGTCCAGGCACACCGAGCGCGCCCGTGTTAGCCCGGTCACCAGCGCATCCGCGTCGCCGGCGGCGAGCATGGCGGCGGCAAACACGTTGCGATCCTGGTTGACCATGCGCTGCACGTCGCGATGCAGATAGCCGCGCCGCTGCAACCGTTCATATAGCAACGCCGTGTAGCGTTCGTTATGGTCCGACAGGCGGGCGTTGCAGATGTTAATGCCGTCCGGCAGCGTCATGCCGAGCGTGCGCAGCACCGTATGCACGCGGTCCTCGCGGGCGATCAGGATCGGCGTGCCATAGCCTTCATTATGAAAAGCTATGGCGGCGCGCAGGATTTTTTCTTCCTCGCCCTCGGCGAATACCACACGCCGCGGATTGTCGCGCACGCTTTCGAATATCAAATCGAGCGCGTGCGCGGTGCTGTCCAGCCGGCCCGAAAGTTCGCGCGTGTAGCGGCGCAGATCGGCAATCGGGCGGCGTGCCACCGCGCTATCCATCGCGGCCTTGGCCACCGCGGGCGGCAATTTGCAGATCAGCCTTGGATCGAACGCGTTAGGAATGATATAGTCCGGGCCGAAGCGCACGTCGCGGGCGCTTGCCGTGGTCACTTCGTCCGGCACATCCTCGCGCGCCAGCGCCGCCAGCGCCTCGGCGGCGGCGATCTTCATCGCCTCATTGATGGTGCTGGCCCGCACATCCAGCGCGCCGCGAAAGATATAGGGAAAGCCGAGAACGTTATTCACCTGATTGGGATAATCGCTGCGGCCGGTGGCGATAATGGCATCCGGGCAGGCCGCGCGCGCCTCCTCGGGCGTGATTTCCGGATCCGGATTGGCCATGGCGAAAATGATCGGTTGTTTCGCCATCCGGCGAACCATCGCCTGTGTTAGCGCGCCCTTCACGGAGAGCCCGAAAAATACGTCGGCGCCATCGAGCGCCTCCGCCAGCGTGCGGGCCTTGGTCGGGCTGGCATGCGCCGATTTCCACTGATTGAGATCGGTGCGCTCGCGATGCACCACGCCCTTGGTGTCGCACAGAATGATATTTTCGCCCCGCGCACCCATGGCTTTCAGCAATTCCACGCAGGCGATGGCGGCCGCGCCGGCGCCATTCACCACAAGCCGCGTGGCCGCGAGGTCCCGCCCAGTGAGGTGGCAGGCATTAATCAAGCCGGCCGATGCAACAATCGCCGTGCCGTGCTGGTCGTCGTGGAACACCGGAATGTCCATCAGCTCGCGCAGCCGCTGCTCGATGATGAAACAATCTGGTGCCCTTATGTCCTCCAGGTTGATGCCGCCAAATCCCGATCCCAGATAGCGCACGCAATTCACGAACGCGTCCACGTCCTCCGTCGAGATTTCCAGATCGATGCCGTCCACGTCGGCAAACCGTTTGAACAGCGCAACCTTGCCTTCCATCACCGGCTTGCTGGCCAGCGCGCCAAGATTGCCAAGGCCCAGCACGGCGGTACCGTTGGAAACGACGGCAACCATGTTGCCGCGCGTCGTGTAGTCATAGACGGTTGCCGGATCAGCGGCGATTTTCAGGCACGGTTCGGCGACACCCGGCGAGTAGGCCAGCGCCAGGTCTCGGGCCGTGGTCAGCGGTTTCGAAATGCGGGTTTCCAGTTTGCCGGGCCGGCCGCTCGCGTGCAGGGCCAGCGCCTGTTCGGCGGTGATGCGTGCGGAGGTTGCTTCGCCGTCGGCCACGTCCCTGCTCCCGGTGGTTTCTTTATGGCCCCCGCCGCTACCACGCCGCGCCACCCTGGCGTGATAGACGAAGGTGCCGCGGCCTCAGGCCCCGGCGGCGTCGGGCACCCGCGCTGGCACCGCCTTGTCGCGGCGCGCGTCGAACGCGGCCGCCAGGCGGCGCAGGCCACCGAACGCAACGACCACCACCGGCATCAGCACCGGCAGCCAGCGATAGCGCGGCAGAATCGTCAGCACGCCGAGCCCGGTCATGATGACCGGCAGCAGCGCCAGCGTCACCGCCACCGTCACAACGGTCGCGGCACCCCGGCGGTCGCTGACAATCCGGCCGATCAGCGCCGCGTAGATCAGAATGGCCGCATTGGTCACGCCGATCAGCAGATAGAGGCCGAGGTAAAACCAGAGCGTCCCTGCAATGACATCCTGGTAGCCCAGCAGGCCGGTCACGACCG
>DATJOH010000112.1:0-4309 GCA_035507235.1 Acetobacteraceae bacterium | reverse complement strand
CTTCTTGTCCGGCGCCAACCCAATCGTCACCGGCACCAGCGCCGCATCCATCGCCCGCACCGGCGCATCGATCGTCAGCCATCCGGCCTGATCCACCGGCTGCCGACCATCGAAAATCAGCTTCGCCAGATCATGCCATCTTGCCGCCCTGGCGGCATCGTCATCCGCGGCATGCGCGGGAACAGCCAAAATGGCAGCGGCTAAGCTACTAAAAACTATGTTCTTTTTTGAAAAAAAGAACCAAAAAACTTTTGCTCCTGGAGTCATTCCCACTCGAGCTCCTTGTACGCCTCCGTCACGTTGCGCGGATTGTACTCTGCGAACAACGTCCAGGCGCCGCGTTCGCTGCCAGCCACCGTTTCGCTCGCTTTCTCTATGCCCGTATCCGCCGCAATCGCCGCCCTCGTCTCATCCCTCAGCTTTGTCAAATAGCGCACCAGCGGCCCGGAACCAGAGGCAAAATCAACCGCAACCGGCCCATGCCCCGGCACCGCCCGCGCCGCTTTGACCTGCGACAAGGCGGCAAGCTCTGCCAGCCACCCTTTCAAACTTCCATCCAGCGCCGGCGCCCGCCCCACAAACAGCAAATCCGCCGGCAGCAACGTCCCGGTCTCCCGATCGAGCACGGAAACGTCGCTGCTCGTATGCGCCGGCTGGTGCGCCGTCAGCGCCAGCACCCGCCCGCCAAGGTCGATCTCCCGCGTCCCCTCCACCAGCAGCGTCGGTTGCACGATCGGCCCCGCCTGCCCGGGCCCCAATATCTCATTGAGGTGCAATCGATAGAATTCGCCCCGCGCGGCCAACGATTCCGGCAACCGCGCATGTCCCACAAACTCAGGCTTGTCCGCCACAAACGCCCCGGCGCCAAAAATATGGTCCGGATGAATATGGCTCATCAGCACATGCGTAATCGGCTTGTCCGTAACCGCCCGCACCGCCGCCCGCAGCCGCATTCCGTCCGCCAGACTGCCGCCGCTATCCGTAACAAAAACGCCGTGACCGCCAACAATGAATCCGACATTGGCAATCGCGTCCGCATTCCCCGCCGCCGCGTCCACATCCAGCCCGCGCCGCACATGGAGTCCCCGTGCCACCTCCTCGAACCGCTCCGGCGCATCCGCCTGCAGCGCCCGCGGCACGCAGCAAAGGCAAAACCCGCCGAGCACCGCCCGGCGGGTTAAACCTGACCCCAATGACGAACTACGGGTTGGAGATGGTTTGCGGTACACCAGCCGACTTCGCGCTCCCCTGCCCTATCAGCATTTTCACCACCGGCGTCCCGATACCGGCCGAAACGCTGTACGTAGCGCTGACATTCGATTGAATGAGCCCGTTATACCCAGGAATTTCGGTGTGCAGATATTTCGCCACCGCCCCCTGCCGAGCCTGTTTCGCGGCCACGCGATAGAGATACGTGTTCACATTTCCCATGCGCCCCTGCGTCTCCACCAGCAGCGCCAGCGCGCTCGCCAGTTCCGGCGACGAAACGCTCGTCCCGATGAAGCCATAGAAACCGCCGCCCTGACCCACCGCAATCGCCACCACCACAGCGCTGCGGTCCTCATTACCACTCCCGTCGTTCGGGTTGTTGCCGCCGTTGCAGAACCCGACATGCGGATTGATCTTCGAAATGCCGCCCGGGCATCCCCCAACCTGCATGCCGATATCCGGCACCGCGCGCATCGTCGACCCCGTCGTCACCAGCGACTGATACGCCGGCGCCGGCCACATCTTCGAAAACCCGCCGCCCGCGCCCCACACGCCGCCATTCACATTCACCCCGACGCCGTAAGGATCGTACGGAATTTCCGGATCGGACCACGCATTCTCACCGGCGTAATCGGACGTCAGCGACCCCGGAATATACACCGTCTGCAAATTCGTGCCGCCTACCGCCGTCACGTTCGGATCATCCGCCGGGCTCTCGATCCCCGCCTTGAAATGCGCCGGCCCACCGGAGAAATACGCCGGCGACGGACATTCCTTGCCCGCGCTGTCACCGGAACTCGCCAGGAACGAAATGCCCTGCGCATTGCCCTGCAGGAAAAGATCATCTTCCGCGCGCAATATGCCGCGATAATCCTGCCCGCCATTATATTTCGGGAAATCGAACAACTCGCATCCGCCGAACGAAGAACTCAGTATATCCACCTCGTTCGCCTCGATCGCCGTCACGTAGCCCGCAAAAACGCTGCCATCCGAAAGATCGGGAATGCTGTAGAGGATAACATGCGCGCCAGGCGCCCCGCCGATCTCCATTTGCGTATCGAGCGAGGCTTCGTCGAACGCCCCACCCCCAAGCCCGCCGCCGCCATTCACCTCCACCGTCTCATACAGTGTCGGATCAGACGTGCCCGTCGTCGTGGACCAGTTCTCGTGATCAAACACCGCCTGAATGTCGCTCGCCAGCACGTCGCTCGACATCAACGCGCCGATCGTCACGCCCGTGCCGTCAAGCCGTTGCTTCTTACCGCCAACTTTCACCATCGTCTGGTACGACGGATATTCGTAGGCCTGTTTCAGATCGTCGTACCAGTATGCGCCATCATTGCCATACCGGTTGTTCGTGCCTTGCCCAAGCTCAAACGCGCGCTCTGAATTGGGATGCGCTTCCGCGCGCCCAAAACTCATCACCGTCGCACCGGCGCCGACAAGCTCGGCGGGCAACCGCATCGCCCCATCCGCCACAACCCGCGTGCCCCGCGCATTGAACCGCGTCGCCGCCAGCTCCAAATGCGTGCCCAGCGCCGCTTCCACCGCGGCCACGCTGCCGGTCACATGCAGGCTCTGCGTGTGCGCGACCACCGCGAGCCCACGCGCCTCCAGCGCCGACGTCACGCGCGTCACCACCGTCGCATCCGGCCCGAACCGCAGCCCGAATTCCGCCGGCGTCAGCCAGTGATGATATTGCGGATTGGCCGGATCATGCAGCGCCGTCAGCAGCGCCTGCAGCTCATCCACATGCCGCAATGGCAGCGCCACTTCAAAACTCACCTGGCTCGTCGCCTCCGGCGCGCCAACAATCCGCACGCCAGGCGCTGCCACCGCCGCCCCGGCCAGGGCGCAGGCGCCGACGCAAGCTGCGAGCAGATATTTATATGACATATGAAACAAGATGACCCCCGGGTTTTTTGTTGAGGTATTCGAAATCTAATCACGCTCTCCGGCTTGTCGATGCCTTCCGGCCGGCCCGTGATCACTTTTGTATGTCATTATATCTCCGGCCCCGCCGCTATGCCGCGCGCCACGGCGTCGCTACGCTGCGCCTCCAACAATGCACGCCCCGACCGTCCGTCCCACCCCAGGCACGCGCCAGGCCGAACCCCTCTGCGCCGCCGCCCTCGCCCTGCTCTGCGCCGCCATCCTGGCCTGGCGCTGGGTCGGCTTTCAGGGCCACGATGATTCCTACTACGCCACGGCCGCGCTGGACTGGCTGCACCACCCCCCCGCTTTGGGCGACAATCACTGGGCGCTCCGCTACCCGCTGGTCATCCCCATGGCCGCCGCCCTCGCCGTCTTCGGCAAATCCCTCTGGGTCCTCGCCGTCCCCACCCTCGTCGCGTACCTGGCCTGGCTCGGCTTCACCTACGCCGCCATGCGCGCCGCCCTGGGCTGGCAAGCCGCCGCCCTCGCCACCCTCGCCGCCATTCTGATTCCGGAATTTCCCGTCCAGGCCACCTACGCCAACCCCGACATCCTCGAACTCGTCTTCCTGTTGGGCAGCTTCTGGTGTTTCCAATCCGCCCTCCGCCGCCCGGACCGCACGCTCGACCTCGTTCATTGCGGCACCCTCGCCGGCCTCGCCTTCCTCACCCGCGAAACCGCCGCCGCCATAGTCCCCTTCTACGCCTTGCTCTTCGCAACCCGCCCCGGCATGCCCCGCCGCGCCTACCTCCCCATCGCCGCCGCCTTCGCCACCATCGTCGCCCTCGAATTCCTCTATTTCTGGCTCCGCGCCGGCGACCCCCTCTACCGCCTCCATCTCTCCGCCACCCACGACACCGTAAACCGCGCCGCCCAGGCCACCGCCGCCGCCGCCGCCGGCCACGCGCTCGATACCGAAGGCGTCCTGGCCGGGCCCCCGCTCTTTCAAATCGTTTCGGTTCTTTTCATCAGCCAGAAATACGGCCCGCTCTTCCTGCTCGCCATCCCGGCCACCTTCTACGCCCGCGGCGCCACCTGGCTCGCCCCGCGCGAGCGCCGCGTCATTACCGACGCCGCCCTCCTCGCCCTTTGCCTCGCCGCCTTCGTCGCCCTGGCCGCCGGAAAACTCTACATCGTCCCCCGCTACTTCACCGCCGCCGCCGGC
>DATJOH010000111.1:0-7004 GCA_035507235.1 Acetobacteraceae bacterium | reverse complement strand
GGGGTCCAGGGGCGGCGCCCCTGGCCTTTTTGCTTAATCCGCCGCCGCCGGCACCAGCAGCGTGCCTGTCTTTGCGTTGTAATCGGTCAGATCCGCGTCGGTCAAAGCCCGCCACGCCCCGCCGGCCAGGATTTCGCTTGGGCGGAAGCGCGCCTTGTACGCCATTTTGCGGCTCTCCGGCACCCAGTAGCCGAGATAGACGTAGGGCAGGCCGAGCGCGCTGGCGCGGTCCACCAGCCATAGGATCGCAAGCGTGCCGAGCGATTGCGCGGCGAGGTCGGGGGCGAAGAAGCTGTAGACGGCGGAGAGCCCGTCGCCGAGGCGGTCGGCGAGGCAGGCGCCGACCAGGCGGTCCTCCTGGTCGCGAAATTCGATCATCTGGGTTTCGATCGGGGTATCTTCGACCATGGCGCGGTAGTCGTAGAAACTCATGCTGGCCATGTCGCCGTCGCCGTGGCGGGCGAGCTGGTAGCGCTGGAACAGGGCGAATTGTTCCGCGGTGGCGCGGGCCGGTACTTCAAAGCCCTCCACGCTTTCATTCGCGGCGGTGACGCGGCGCTGCGTGCGGCTCGGGCGGAATTCGGCGACTTTTATGCGGATGGGCACGCAGGCGGAGCAGGCCGGGCAGACCGGGGCGTAGGCGATGTTATGGCTGCGGCGGAAGCCGGCGCGCGACAGCCGGTCGTGCAGCGAGTCGCTATCGGGTCCGGTGATTTCGGTGACCACTTTGCGTTCCACGCGGCCCGGCAGATAGGGGCAGGGCAGGGGCGCGGTGGTGTAGAAGAATTGCGGGCGGCGCGGCGGCTTGTAGGTCATGAACGGGCCTGGCCGCCTGCCATCGTCCAGGGGCCGGCGCCGGCGGGGCCCACCGCGTCGGCGCGCACCACGGTGATGGCGGCGATGATGTCATGGATGCAGCGCGCCCGGCGGGTGAAGAAGGCGGCGAGCAGCCACAGCGCGCCGAACCACATGGTGAGTTCGTATCCCACTGCATAAACCACGGCTTGCGCCAGTTCCGGTCGGCCTAGATCGGCATCGCGCACCACGCGCAGGCCGAGCAGTGCCTGTCCCGGTGTCGCCTGGCCCGGTGCGGCGATGAACAGCACCACATACAGCATCGGCACCACCCAGAGCCCGCCGGCCAGGAACCAGCCCAGGCCGAAGGTCAGGAACCCGAGCACCCACAGCAGGGTGTGCAACACTGCCAGCAGAGCGCCGATAATCAGGGCATCGACGAGCCACGCGACCACCCGGCGTCCAACGACGCCTTCGGTCAGCACCGCATCGGTCACGAAACCGCTCATAGGGTAAGTAGTGTGGTCAAGGGCGGCGGGCGGCGCAAGCAGGGAGTTGGGTGGCGAGCGATTTGTGCTCCGGCGCGGCTGCCGCCGGAGCACAGCAGGGCCGACGAATTACATTGTGAAACGAGCTGGTGTGCTCAACGCCGCGATCAGGAATTTTTCCAATGCGTTGGCGATCGAGTTCCGATCACTCGGGTTGGCTGCAATGAAGTCGTTCACCGGATCCGACGCGCAGGCCTGCAGATTTCCGTATATCGTGCCTGGCCCCGTGCCTTCGGCGATAGGCAGGGTATTGTTCAGGTAGAATGCGTTCATGAGCGGATAGTAGGGCGTGTAGACGACATAGATCGTGTAGCCGTAGCCGCCATCCTTCACTGGCTTCTTGAGCGTGTCGCAGAGAGTCGTGTCGAACGGTTGATTGACGCGCGTGCCGCCGGGCGGAATGAAATCGCCCAGCCCGTCGGTTACCAGAAACAATACTTTTGCCGGTTTGGTCGCGGACGAACCGTCGCCCGAGGGCGTGAGGTAATTTGCAAAAGACGTGCTGAGCAGCGTGCTGACGGTCGTATTGAAGTCCGTGCTCGGCACATTGCCGCCGCCGTAAGGCTGAATGCCATTATCCGCGGTATCTTTCGTGCTGGGTGGCGTGCCGACGTCGAGCAGCGCGTCGGCCCAGTCGTCGCCCGCCTCGCACGGCAGATGGTTGGCGGAGCCGCCGCAGGCGCCGAGCGCCGGATAGTCGGCATGTACCGTCGTATCGAAATGAAACACCCCGACATTCAGATTATGCACGTTCGGCATATCATCCCACCGCATGGTGCTGATCACCTGGTCCACGGCGAGTTTCACCAGATCGAATCGCAGCATGATCTGGCACGTGGCCGGGTTGCTGCCGATCGGATAGTTCGAGCACAGCGCGCTGTTGGAAGGATTGGGTGGGCCAACGATCGTATCGCGCGCCAGGCGATAATAATCATGCGTGGCGGCGGTACCTGCCTGGCCGCTCGTATCGAAATGGCAGGCGAAGGCGCACGGCGCGCCGGCCAGCGGATACTGGCCGTTCACCTGCGGCGGCGTCGTTTGCTGCGCCAGATTGCTGCACGCCTGGCCGCCGACATAATTTGTCGGCAGGCCGTTGGTAGCGCTCGTGGGCCAGTTGGGGTCGCCGGTATTGGGTTGGATCGGACACTGCAACGAGCCGTCATAGTTCCCGTCCGCGCCGCTGCATTGGTAGGCATTATACGCTTGTCCGGCTGCCGATACGCCACCGGTCGTCTGGTTCGGCGTTACGCCGTAGACGGCACCGTAGGGTGAGCAGGGGGTTGCCATCTGCATGGCATAGATATCATTTGGTGTCGCACCGATCTCCATCGAGGGTGAATCGTCCAGCAGGATTTCAACGTTGAGGAAAGGCGAGGTCGGCAGCGCCGCCTGCGCGGTAACGCTGATCGGGTAGGTCTTGATGCCGAAGAAGGCGCTGCCAAAAATCGACTGCACCTCGCTGCTATAGGTCACCGTCGCCACCAGGGTGGACCCGGGCGTGACGATCACGTTCGGTGTCACATTGGTCAGTCTGCCCGCATCGGCGGCGACCCCTATTTGGGCGGCGAACCACGTCGCGCCCATTTGCTGCGCTTCCGCTATGAAGCCCGGATCGTTCTGCACTTCGCCCTGCGCCGCCACCTTGACGGCATTGAGGGCCGCGCCGCTCGCCGCAAGTGCAATGGAAGCGTAGGTCTGGTTCCAGATCGCATAGTCAATCGCCAGACCGACCAGGGCGATCATCGGCACGGCCATGATACCGAACAGCACCGCGACCGCAGCTTTGTGGTCGCGCCGGAATGGAACGCCAGGCATGGGAACCGACTTTCTGTTTCGAGGGCAGCGTGATGTCATAATGGCGGCGACCCGGGCATGCCTTTGCAGGTGGGCTCGACATCGGATGGCGAGCCGCCGCTAGGGTCGAATTTGATGGCCTTGGCCAGGTTGCCGATCGGCGCCGGCAGGGTGGCCGAGGCCCAGAGCGTAATACCATTTGGCGCCAAAACGCCTGTCATGGGAAAAGCCGGCACGAACTTATATCGCACATCCGCGACGATTTGCGGAATGAGCGGCAGGTTGGACGGCAGTGTCGGCGTCGCCATATATTGCAGTTGGGTATCGTTATTGGGGAATTGCGGTACCGCGAGCAAGGACCCGCAAGCACGCCACAGCGTATAAGCATTCGGTCCAGTCTGCTGATTCGTCGTATTGAGCTGCCCCGAATCGCTTTCGGTAAAATAATCACTCCACAACACGTAAGGTGTCTGTGGCTGGCAATTATTGATACTGGTGCAGGGCAACTGGTTCGGCTGCAGATAGACAACGCTTGAAAGCGTCACGGCGAAACTGCCGGTCAGTGATCCTGAACCGTTTCCCCAATTTAGGCCGGGCAATTCGGCATAGATCGTCGACATCGCCGCCTGCATTTGCGGCTGCGTCAGATAGGTGTCCGGAGTGCCGTTCATCACCGTAATGGAAAGCTTCTCGCCTGCTTCGGCGATCGCCTCCGCCGCATCGTTCAATTGTTCCCAAACGACGAAGGCGCGGCCCAGATCGTAAACCCCGAGTGCCATCAACGCCATGATGGGGGCAACCAGCGCAAACTCCATGGCGGCAACGCAACGGCGCTCCCCGAACGGGCCGCCGATCGGGGCGCGAGCCCGCATCAACATGAGGCCCCCGATATGCCGGTCTCGTCCACAAAGCCGGCGGAGGACTGGGTGATGTGCGGGGTGTTACCCAAATACTGCGTCACGAAGGCGGGTATCAGGCCGCCTACAAAGCTCGGTCCCAGATACCAGGCTTGCAACAGCATGAGTTGGCCGGAGGATCCGGTGCAGATGTCGCCGGTGCCGGACGAAGCTGTGTTGAACGGAATCTGGTAGTGGTTCAGGCCAGTAATGCTCTGCGAGGAGGGCGCCGTGTAATAATCATACTGCCCGCCGCCGCTGCCACTCGGAAGCGGCGTGACACCGACGATCAGGTAATTGCAATCGAGTAGCTCATGCAGGTTCGGGCAAACGGCGGCCTGTACTAGCGCGCTGCTGGATTCACCGGTGCTGGACGTGGTCCCGACCTGCACGCTGCGCGCGGCGTTATGAACCGCATTGTCCAGTGCCGCCTGCACATACAGATCGTAGCCGATTTCCATGACACCAAGCGCCAGGGTCAGGAACGGCACGGCGATGATTGCGAACTCGAGCGAGACCGCGGCCCGCCGCTGGGTCATTCCGCGCCACCGCGCGCGTCTATGCCGCAAGTCCACTCGCATTTCTCGCCCGCACCCGCATTCGCCTACCCGTTGAGCCCCACGCTCAACAGATTTTTTACTCTTTTGCCGCGAATCAGGAACGAAGCGGTGTACACATTTTTGTGTGAGAGTTTATCTGTATGCAGCAAAAGTTGCGTGCGGTGGGACTCGCGAACCTGTGATAGATGTGACTTTCGCGCAAATACAACCGCTTAAGGGCGATCTCGCAGAGGCGACAGCAACGCGCAAACGACGCCGTTTCGTGCTGCACCGCACGCAAACAAGCGCCTGATGTCACGGCGATGGGGGAACTTTATGGAAAACGGCTTTGGAACCTAAGCCGTAGCGAGGATCCCGAGGGCAAAGCCCTCCGGTTCTACAACTATAGGTGGATGAGCGACAGCCACCCGTGCGGACCTTCGCCGACCATCAGCTGGCTCGCCGTCTGTGCCGAACTGAACGTCAGGGTCACACTCTGGCCGGACGTCTCGGTCAGCGTTACGGTGTTGCCGTTAATCACGGGCGTCACGCTGCCGAACGCAAAGCCGGTCAGCTCGACCATGTCGCCGGTCGCGAAACCCTTGATCATGCCGGTAAAATCGTCGGGCGTGCCGAGATCCAGAATGGCACCGCCGCTACCGAAGCTGACCGCATTGGTAATGCTGGTGCTGCCCAGCAGGTCGAGTGTCGCGCCATTCGATATGGAGAGCACGCCGGTGCCGCTGATCGACCCCAGGAATTGCATTTCCCCGTGGCTCAAGCTGATCTTGCCGTTATCCAACACGCCGGCGGCAATCGTTTCGGACGCTCCGTTGTTCAGGCCGGACCCCGCCGCAACCAGCGTGCCGCCGCTATCCACAACCACATTCCCGACGACACTGTTGCTCGGCCCCCCGAGCACGTCGCCGGGCTCCATGGTGTAGGTGCCGTTAATGGTCAGAGTCGGCGCGGTGGAACCGCCGGTCAGGGTGACATTGCCCACCTGGTCGCAGGTGCCGTTGACCACGATGTCGGCACCCTGGAGCAGACTGATACCGCCGAGCAGGGCGCTGCCGTTGGTGACAATCGTGCCCGAACCCTCGACGGCGGAGCCGGTCAGCAGAGAAGCAACTCCGGTCAAGGTCAGCGTATGGCCGCCCAGCGCCAGTGTTCCGCCATCCTGCGACCAATCATTGCCATAGGTGAGGTCGCCGCCGAGGGTGGCCTGAACCTCGTTCGGTTGCGCCGGGTTGTCGAGGATGACTTCGCCGACGGTGAGTAGAAGATTGTTGGCGAATTTGTAGGCGCCGGAAATATCCAGCGAGGCGGCGCCGGTCACCGATCCGCCGAGCGTGCCAACGCCGGAAAGTGTCAGCGTGCCGGCATCCACCGCCAACGTGCCGGTGTTGTTAATGCCGCTCTGCACCACACTGTCGAACGCGCCGCTGACCTTGGCGAAGGTGCCGGCGTTGTTGATCTCGCCGTTGAAACCGAGGATTTCGCTATTACCTGCCAGCGCCCAGGTCTCATTGGCCGTCACGTTCGCGACGGTGATCGCGTCGGTTTGCAGGCCGAGATTGATCGAGCCTGTCTGGCTCACGGTGCCGGCGACGCCGCTGGTCCCGAACGTGAATGTGAGATTGCCTTCCAGATCCACGCCGGCGCCGAGATTGACGGCGCCGCTCGCGAGCACCGTGCCGGTCCCTTTCAGCAAGCCGCCGTCCAGGGCGGTTTCGCCGGTAAGCGTCAGGGCACCGACGCCCTGCCCAGGGCTGCCGACGACCAGGGTGCCACCGGTCTGATCCCAGAACCCACCATAGGTGAGCGCGGTCGTCAGGGTCATATTGGCGCTTTGGGCCAGCAGCAGTCGCGAAACCGTCAGCGTCGGCGCGGTGCCGGCAATCAGGAAACTGCCGGCATCGAAGGAAAGTGTGCCGGCCCCGGTGTAGGTGCCGGCAAGCGTGCTGGTGAAACCGCTGCTCGGCCCGTGGAAATCGAGGGTGCCGCTGTTGACGGCGACGGTCGCCGAACCGCCGTTGGTGAAGGCGGCATAGATGACTGATTCCGCTCCGTGCGAGGTGCCGCCGGCTTTTACCAGCATGCCGTTATTGACCAGCACGCCGCCACCCAAGCCGGTGAAGATGGAGCTGTCGTTTACCAGGCGTAGCGAACCCGCGGCCCCGATGGTCACCGTGCCGCTGCCTGTATTGCCCAGCACGATCGATCCGGTTTCATTATAGGCGCCGGTGATGCTGAGGTTCAGGCCGTTATCCAGTTCCAGCCCGTTCAAATGGCCGGTGCCGGTTGCTTTCACGAGGCCGCCGCTGGTAATCGTGCCATCGAGCGCCGCGCTGCCGGAAAGCGTGAGTGTGTTGCCATTGAGGCTGAGGGTGGTGGCCGTCCCTTGGGTGAAAAACTTGTTGTAGGAGAGC
>DATJOH010000110.1:0-3912 GCA_035507235.1 Acetobacteraceae bacterium | reverse complement strand
CTGGCCGGCGCAGGTGCAAAACGCATCGCTGCAATAACTCCGCGCGATCGCCGCAGCTTCCTCTCGCTCGTCGGGTAGTTCCACCATGGCACAGGCAGCATAATACGCCGCGGCACGTGCCCCCTCCACCAGCAGCTTCATTTCCGCCAATATATGCTTGACGGCCTGGAACGATCCGATCGGTCGGCCGAATTGCTCACGTTGTTTGGCATAATCGACGCTTACTTCCAGAACGCGTTCCGCGCCGCCAAGCTGTTCCGCCGCAAGCATTGTCGCCGCCGATGCCAATGCCAATTTGACCGCGGGCCCAGCCGCCTCCACGGTCCCCAGAATGGAATCCGTTGCGACAGACACCCCCTGGAAATGCACGGTCGCATAGGGTCGCGTAAGATCCAGGCTCACCACGCGTTCAATGCGCACACCTGGCGCATTCGCAGGAACTGCCACCAGACTCACACCGTCCCAGCCCACCGATCCCGGCGCACGCGCCATGACAAGCAGTCGGTCGGCGACGTGCCCAAACGCCACGAAATGCGCGACACCGCGCAACATGGCGGCGCCGCCGCGCAGTAACAGCACACACGGCAAATCCAGCGGCGCCGGAGTGCCGCGCGCGCCGCTCAGACAAAGCGCGTATTTTGTCTTGCCACAGGCCAGGTCTGGTAGCAACGCCGCCTGCTGCGCCGCTGTCGCGACAGCAAGAATCGCCGGCGCGCACAACCCGGCGCTCGTGAAAAATGGCGTGGCTGCCAGCACCCGCCCGGTCTCGTGCATCAGAATGGCAAGCTCCACCATGCCTAGTCCTCTGCCACCAACCGCTTCCGGCAATGCCACACCGGGCCAACCGAGTTCCGCGCCCATGGCGTGCCATAGCGCCTCGTCCCACCCGGTCTCTGACGCCAAAGTCGACCGCAGCCGTTCGGAAGATGCGCGCGCTTGCAGGAAATTGCGCGCATTGTCCTGAATGAGCACTTGCTCGGAAGTAAAACGAAAATCCATGGCACCAAAAAAAGTAAGGGTTCTTTTTTGAAAAAAAGAACCAAAAAACTTTTGCTCTTTTAGGTTAGGCCGTACACTGGTTTGGCGGGGGCGCGGGCATGCAGCAATCGTTCGACCACGCTGCCGACTTCGGCGGGGGTCCATTTGGCGCCCTTGTCTTCCGCGGGGCCGTCGCGCCAGCCTTCGGACAACATGATCAGGCCACCTTTCAATTCGAATAGCTGGCCGGTGACATGGGCGGACTGATCACTCGCCAGCCACGCAACACAAGGTGCGACATTGGCCGGGTCATTGACGTCAAAGCCGCTTTCTGGCGGCTTCATCATATCGGCAAACGCCGTTTCGGTCATGCGTGTGCGCGCCGCCGGCGCCAATGCATTGACGGTTATGCCATACCGTCGCAACTCAGCCGCCTGCACCAGCGTAAGGGTCGCGATGCCAGCCTTCGCGGCCGAATATGCACTCTGGCCAATCGAACCTTGTAGACCAGCCCCCGAACTCGTGTTTATGATGCGCGCATCCACCGGGCGGCCAGCCTTCCCTTCAGCCCGCCAATAGTCCACGGCATGACGCGACGTGCAGAAATGGCCACGCAAATGCACCCGCATCACCGCATCCCATTCGTCGGCGGTTGCGCTCACAAACATGCGGTCACGCACGAACCCCGCATTATTCACCACGGCGTGCAGGGCGCCGAAATGATGCAACGCCGTCTGCACAATGCGCCCCGCCGCGCCCCAGTCGGCCACATCATCGAAATTCGCAACAGCGTGGCCACCGGCTGCGACAATTTCGTTGACCACATCATTGGCCGGCTTGGCGCCGGAAGGCGCCTCCCCATGCGTGCCGACGCCAAGGTCATTGACCACAACCGCCGCGCCTTCGGCCGCCAGGGCAAGTGCATAGGCCCGGCCCAACCCGCGCCCGGCGCCGGTGACAATCACTACCCGTCCCTCACAAATTCCCGTCATAAACGGCCTCGTTAGTTCAGGCGCTCAATGATCGTGACGTTCGCCTGGCCACCGCCTTCGCACATCGTCTGCAAGCCGTAACGGCCTCCCCGGCGCTCCAATTCATGCAGCAATGTGGTCATCAGCCTTGTGCCGGTGGACCCAAGCGGATGTCCCAGCGCAATCGCACCCCCATTGACATTGACCCTGGCCAAATCCGCTCCCGTCTCCTTCGCCCAGGCCAGCACCACCGAAGCAAATGCCTCGTTTATTTCAATAAGATCGATGTCCTGCAATGACATGCCGGTCTTCTTTAAGGCATAGGCCGTGGCCGGTATCGGCGCCGTCAGCATGAATATCGGATCGTCGCCGCGGACGGAGAAATGGTGTATCCGCGCGCGCGGCTTCAGCCCATGATCCTTCACCGCCTGTGCCGAGGCAATCAGCATGGCGGAGGCGCCGTCACTGATCTGGCTGGAAACCGCGGCGGTGATTTGCCCACCGGGCCGCACCGGCTGTAACGCGGCCATACGCTCTAGGCTCGTGCCCGCACGCACAGTTTCGTCGGCCGCAAAATCTCCTATGGCAACGATTTCGCGCTGGAAATAGCCCAAGTCGATCGCCGCCTGCGCCCGTCGGTTGGATTCCAAAGCATACAGCTCCATATCGCGCCGGGAGATTTGCCACTTCTCCGCAATCATCTCCGCCGCGCGGATCTGGTTTACCTCCTGATCGCCATAGCGTGCCTGCCATCCCGCCGAGCCACTGAACGGAGTTTCGAACCCGTAGGCCTGACCGGCGTACATCGCCGCCGAAATCGGGATTTGGTTCATGTTCTGCACACCGCCGGCAACCACCAGATCCTGGGTGCCGCTCATCACACCCTGCGCCGCGAAATGCACGGCCTGCTGCGCGGAGCCGCACTGGCGATCCACGGTTGTGCCTGGCACATGCTCCGGCAGGCCGGCCGCGAGCCAGCAGGTTCGGGCGATGTCACCGGCCTGCGGCCCTACGGTATCGACGCAGCCGAACACCACGTCGTCGACCGCACCGGGATCAATGCCCGCGCGTTCAACGACCTGCTTCATCACGAGGCCGCCCAGATCGGCCGGGTGCACATTGGCGAGGCTGCCTTTTTTCTTCCCGACAGGTGTGCGTATCGCCTCGATAATATAGGCTTCTTGCATCACTGGCTCCCTGCACGGGACGTTTTTGCATGAACGAATTCGTCGCGCGCTTTCTGACTATCCTCATGCATGTACATTTCGAGTGTAAAACCTTGTTCGAAACGATAGCCATGATCCACGTCGCGCGCCTCCAGGCCGTTGAGCGCCTGCTTGGCCAAAACCAGGGCGGTGCGGCTTTTCGCGGCAATCGCGCTGGCGAAATCCCGCGCCTCGTCCAGGAGCTCTTCGCGCGGAACAAGTTTTTCAATTGCGCCGAGCCGATAGGCTTCTTCCGCGGGAATGCGTCCCCCGGTGAAGAACGCGGCACGCACCTTATGCAGCGGCAGCATGCGTGACAGGTGCGATGCCCCGCCCATCGCGCCGCGATCGATTTCCGGCAGCGCAAAAAAACAATCGTGCGATGCAATGATACTGTCGGAAGCGCCGCAGATACCGATGCCGCTGCCAATGACGAAGCCGTGCGCCGCGACCACCACAGGCACCGGGCAATCCCGCACCGCCTTGAAGGTAAGGTAGTTGCCCCGGTTCAGCGCGACGATGCGCTCGGGATGGGCCTGCATTTCCTTGATATCGACGCCACCGCAAAAGCCGCGCCCTTCCGCTCTGATCAGCAGGCAATGCACGTCGCTCCGCGCCCCGAGATCCGCGATCATTCCCGGCAAAGTATTCCACAGCACCGAATCAAGCGCGTTCACGGGCGGATGATCCAGCACCAGTTCACCCACCCGACCGATAACGTTTGTAACCACCGTCATAGCAAGAGTTCTTTGGTTCTT
>DATJOH010000109.1:0-4699 GCA_035507235.1 Acetobacteraceae bacterium | reverse complement strand
ATACGGGCCGCAAGGGCTGACGGTGCTGGGGTTTCCCTGCGACCAGTTCGCGCACCAGGAACCGGGAAACGAGGCGGAAATTCAGAATTTCTGCTCGACCAAATATGACGTTACGTTTCCCATGTTCGCCAAGGTGGATGTGAATGGCGGCCATACCCATCCTTTGTGGGCGTTTCTGAAGAAGGAAAAGACGGGTTTGCTCGGCGGCGCGATCAAGTGGAATTTCACGAAATTCCTGGTTGACCGGGAAGGCACGGTGCTGGAACGGTTCCCGCCGACGACATCGCCCGACTCGATGGCGCCGCGCATCGAAAAGCTTCTGGCGACGGCGTGAGGCTTTGCTGGGAAGATTCTTCTTTTTCTGAAGAAAAAGAAGCAAAAAGACTTTTATCCGTTTCCGGCAGCATCTCGATCCGCCGATTTGGACTGGCTGTTGGACGCTATTGATAAAAGTCTTTTGCTTCTTTTCTTCAGAAAAGAAGACCTTTCTTGCCTGTTCTCCTTTTAGGGGCACCGTTTGCAGCCGGAATTGATCGTTGACCTGGATGCCATCGCCACGAACTGGCGCAGCCTCGCGGCGGTTCATGGCGCGCCGACGGCGGCCGTGGTGAAGGCGGATGCTTATGGGTTAGGGGCGGTTGCGATAGCGGCGCGATTGCGCGCCGAGGGTGCGCAATGGTTTTTTGTCGCGCAACTGGGCGAGGCCGTCGCGTTGCGGCCGGTGTTGCCGGGCGTTTCGATCGGCGTTTTGAATGGTTTTGCCGCCGCGGAAGCGGGTGCCTACACAACGCATGATCTTGTGCCGGCACTGGGCAATCTGGGGGAAATTGCCGCCTACCAGGCGTTTGCGAAGCGGCTCGGCCAGGCGCTGCCGGCGCTGCTGCATGTCGATACCGGTATGAATCGGTTGGGACTATCGGCGGCGGAGCTCGCAAATGTCACCGACGACCCGTCGAGGCTGGCGGGCATCGAATTTCGCTATGCCATGACCCATTTGATCAGTTCCGAGGTGCCGGAGGATCCAGCGAATGTGGCGCAGCTTGCCCGGTTCGAGACCGCCTGCGCGGGCCTGCCGCGCATGCGCCGCAGCATCGCCAATTCGTCTGGCATTTTTCTCGGCGCGAAGTACCGGTCCGATCTCGCGCGGCCGGGGGCGGCGCTGTATGGCGTCAATCCGACGCCCGGCCGGAATAATCCCATGCAACCCACGGTCCGGCTGACCGCGCCGGTGCTGCAGGTGCGCGACATCGCCGTGGGGGAGGGGGTTGGTTACAATTCGTTATGGATCGCCAGCCGGCCCAGCCGGGTCGCCACGGTGGCGCTAGGTTACGCGGACGGCTATCACCGCGCCGCTTCCGGCCGCGCCGTAGCCGCCTTTGACGGCGCGAGGGTGCCGCTGATAGGGCGCATCTCCATGGACCTGATGACGTTCGACGCAACCGACCATCCGACGCTCCGGCCCGGCAGCCGCCTGGAGCTGATCGGCCCTGCCGTGCCGCCGGACGAGGTGGCCGGGTGGGCCGGCACGAACGGCTACGAGGTGCTGACGTCGCTCGGCCACCGGGCGCGGCGCATCTACGGCTGCCTGTGACGGATCTTTTGGCCGGCCGGCCCGTGTCAGCCCCCGTGTCAGCGTCGTCGTCTTGACCGTCGTCCTGACCCCCGTTGCCGCGGTTGGACGCGGCGTGCTGTTCACGCTTTCCACCGCCGGCAGGATTACGCTGTTCGGCCTGAGCGCGTTGTCGCACCTGCTGCGGCCGCCCTTCTATGCGCGGCTGTTCGGGCGCGCTTTCATCGAATTCTCCTATTTCAGCCTGCCGGTCGTTTCGCTGACCGCGATCTTTTCCGGCATGGTCATCGCGCTGCAGAGCTATGCCGGATTTTCGCGCTACGGCGCGGCGACCGCCATTCCGAACATCGTGCTGATTTCGGTGGTGCGCGAACTGGCGCCGGTGTTGGCGGGGCTGATGGTGGCGGGGCGCGTCGGCGCCGCGATGGCGGCGGAACTCGGCACCATGCGCGTTACCGATCAGATCGATGCGCTGACGACGCTTTCCACCAATCCGATCAAATACCTGGTGGTGCCGCGGCTGCTGGCCGGCACGCTGGCGCTGCCGCTGCTGGTTCTGGTGGCGGACGTGCTCGGCGTGATGGGCGGCTGGATCGTCGGCACCGCGAAACTCGCGTTCAATTCGAGCCTGTATCTCAGCACCACGCTCGACTTCCTGCAGACCCAGGATGTTATCGTTTCGCTGGCCAAGGCCGCGGTGTTCGGCTTCATCGTGGCGCTGATGAGCTGCTATCACGGCTACAATAGCCGCGGCGGCGCGGAGGGCGTTGGCGCCGCCACCACCAACGCGGTCGTTTCGGCATCCATTCTGATCCTCGCCTTCGACTACATCCTGACCGAGCTGTTCTTCGCGCGATGACCGGCACGCCGAAAATCCGCATACGCGGCCTGGTGAAGCGGTTCGGCGAAAAGCTGGTGCTGGACGGTATCGACCTGGACGTTTTTCCCGGCACCAGCATGGTGGTGATCGGCGGTTCCGGCAGCGGCAAGAGCGTGCTGATCAAGTGCGTGCTCGGCGTCATCGCCCCCGATGCGGGCACGATAGAAATCGATGGCCAGGACGTGCTCACGATGCCGCCGCGCGAACAGGAAGCGGTGCGCTCCGATATCGGCATGCTGTTTCAGAACGGCGCGTTGTTCGACAGTTTGCGGGTCTGGGAAAATGTCGCGTTCGGCCTGCTGGCTCGCCATTCGGTGGATCGCGCCACCGCGCGGGTGCGCGCCGGTGACATACTGAGCCAGGTCGGGCTCGATCCGAGCGTCGGCCAGCTTTCGCCGGCGGAACTCTCCGGCGGCATGCAGAAGCGTGTCGGCCTGGCCCGCGCCATCGCCGGTGACCCGAAAATCCTGTTTTTCGACGAGCCGACCACCGGCCTCGATCCCATCATGGGCGCGGTGATCGACGGGCTGATCGTGGATTGCGTGAAGCGCCTGGGCAGTACGGCCATTGCCATCACCCACGACATGGCGAGCGCGCGGCGGATCGGCGACCAGGTGGCCATGCTGCACAAGGGCCGGATCGTGTGGCAGGGTGCGGCAGCGAACCTGATGGACAGCGGCAATGCGATGGTGGATCAATTCACCCACGGGCGCCGCGAGGGACCGATCCAGATGGAACTGCGCAAATAGATAAGAAATTGAGGATGACCATGCGCCGCGAGCTACGCCGGGAGGCAAGAATGAAGACAATGCCGGTATTGGCACTCCTGCTGCTATCCAGCCCGGCGCTGGCGCAACAGGGCCCGCCCGCCGGGCAGGCGCAGCCCCCGGCGAATCCGGCGGACCAGCTGGTGGGCCTGTTCGGCGCCACCTGCCTGCACTTCGCCGGCAACACGGCGGGGCTTCGCGGCTTTCTGAGCCAGCAGGGCGCGCCGCAAATGCCGGCGCAGGCGCGGGACGCCTTCCTCGCGGGACGTGCGGGTCAGGTGTTCGATGTCAGCGTGCCGGGGGTGAACCTGGCGCTGGTGTCGCTCGATGATGGCGGCTGCGAGGCGGTGGCCGAAAAAGCGGATCGCGCGCAGGTGCTGGCCACGCTGCAGCAGGCCGCCACGGAAGCGCACGAAACGATGACTCCGGTGGGCGCGCAAGCCGACGGCCCGAACGGCGTGCAGCACGCGGCCTACCAACTGACGGCGAACGGTCGACAAATGCATGTGCTGGTTTCGACCGCGTCCGCGCCGCCGCAGGCGGTGCTTACGTTGGCGCCGAAATAAGGCGAAAGAAAGAACAGGCAGGAAAGGACTTCTTTTCTGAAGAAAAGAAGCAAAAGACTTTTATCAGTTGCGTCCAACAGTCGGGCCTAACGACGGATTCGGATGCGGCCCGAAACGGATAGAAGTTTCTTGCTTCTTTTTTTCAAAAAAGAAGAATCCTTTTTTCCTTCACTTTCTTCGTGATCTTTACTTTTCCTTCATGATTCGTTGCTGTTTTGTTGCCCATGGACGTCAACGTACATGGCACGACGGGGGCGAACGGCAGGAATGGCACTGGCCAGACGCAGCCGACGGACGGTGGGGCCGGCGGGGATGCTGTTGCCAGCAACATGTTTTCCACTGACATCGCGAATACCGCGGAAGCGTATGGCGGCAATGGCGGGATTGGCGGCAATGGCGTGCGGTCCGGCGGGCAGTTGGCGCCGGGCGGCAATGGTGGTGCCGGCGGGGCGGCGTATGCCGATGTCGCAACGAGTGTTGCGAGCCATGCTCAGGGGACGAGCGCTGTCGCCATGGCGGTGGGAGGCGGTGGTGGCGCGGGCGGCAATGATATTTCGATTGGGGGGGCGGGGGCCGATTCTACCGCGATTGCGAGCGATGTGAATCGGAGCGGATCGGCGACGGCGCAGGCGTTTGCGCTAGGCGGGGTTTCCGGCGGGTCGCACAATATGAACGGGGTTTTGGGCGGCAGCGCGGTGGGTGCTTCGGCGAGTGCAACGGGGCCGGTGGCGTTTGCCTGGGCGCGAGGGACCGGCGGCGCGGGAGGCGCATGTTTCGGCAGCGGCACGGGCTACGTGGGCGGGGCGGGCGGCGTTGCGAGCGGAACGAAAGCGGTGGCGGTCGGGATTAGTTACGCGCAGGCGTATGCGCAACAAATCGGCGGGCATGGCGGCAATTCGGTGAATGCCGAGAATGG
>DATJOH010000108.1:0-12619 GCA_035507235.1 Acetobacteraceae bacterium | reverse complement strand
GCCCAGCACGCGGCCGACATCGCGCACCGCGGCGCGCGCCTGCAATTTACCGAATGTAATGATCTGCGCCACCCGATCGTCGCCATATTCGCGGCGCACGTAATCGATCACTTCGTCCCGCCGGTTCTGACAAAAATCGATGTCGAAATCCGGCATGGAAACGCGTTCCGGATTCAGGAACCGCTCGAACAACAGGCCGAACTGGATCGGGTCGAGGTCCGTAATGGTCAGCGCCCAGGCCGCCACCGAACCGGCGCCGGAGCCGCGGCCCGGCCCCACCGGTATGCCCTGCGATTTCGCCCATTGGATGAAATCGGCGACAATGAGGAAATATCCCGCAAACCCCATGCCGGCGATGACGCCGAGCTCATATTCCAGCCGTTCGCCATAGCGGGCGCGGGTCGCACCGTCGGCGTTCACCGCATCCATGCGGCGCGCCAGCCCCTCGCGCGCCATCGCGCGCAGCGTCTCCTCCTCCGTGCTGCCGGCCCGCACCTTTGGGCACACCGGCAGCAGCGGTTTGCGGGTTTCCGCCATGACGGCGCAGGTTTTCGCAATCGCCAGCGTATTGTCGCAGGCGTCAGGCAAATCGGCGAACAGCGCGCGCATCGCGTCGGGCGGTTTGAACCAATGTTCCGCTGTCACCCGGCGCCGCTCCTTGTCCGCCAGCAGCCGCGCCTCCGCTATGCACAGCAGCGCGTCATGCGCCTCATACATCGCTTTTGTATCGAAAAAGCATTCGTTTGTCGCAACCAAGGGCACGCCGTGCCGGTCCGCCAGCGTAATCAGGCCAGGCTCCAGCGCCCGATCGGTGGCGGTATCATGTCGGTGCAATTCCACCCCGAGCCGGTCCGGGAATACCTCGCGCAGCCGTGCCAGCAAGGCAGCGGCGTCCGCCTCCCGCCCCTCCCCCAGCAGCCGAGCCAATGGGCCGCTTGTGCCGCCGGTGAGACAGAACAGCCCTGCCGCACGGGCCGCCAGCGTATCGAAATCAACTTCCGGTCGCGCCGGGTCGCTGCACAGGAACCCGTGCGATGACAGGACCTGCAAGTTCGCGAGGCCTTCCGGCGTCTGCGCGAGTAGTACGAGCGGATCGGGCGGCAGTCCGGCCTGCTCGGGGCGCGTCAGCGATATCTGGCAGCCGATAATCGGCTGCACCCCCTTGCCACTGCAATATTGCGAGAATTCCAGCGCACCGAACAGGTTGCCGCTGTCGGTAATCGCCACCGCCGGCATGTCGTATTCACGCGCGAGCGCCGCGATGCGCTCCACACGGATCGCGCCCTCGCTCAGCGAATAGGCGGAGTGAACCCGCAAATGGACAAACTCGGAATGCGCCATGACGCGATGTTGGCCTACATCGACGTTACTTTGCCATCCCTCAGCGTCACGACGCGATCCATGCGCGCCGCAAGCTCCGTATTGTGCGTCGCAATAAGAGCCGCAACCCCTTGCTGGCGCACGGTTTTCAGAAGCTCTGTGAACACATTGTCGGATGTACCGACGTCCAGATTACCGGTCGGCTCATCAGCCAGCAGGAGGCCGGGCGCGTTCGCCAGGGCGCGGGCAATGGCGACTCGCTGCTGCTCGCCGCCGGACAATTTCCCCGGCAGATGATCGGCGCGGGCGGCGAGGCCGAAGGCGCTCAGCAGGGATAATCCCCGCGCCGCGGCGTCCCGCCGTGACGTCCCTGCAATCATTTGCGGCAACGCCACATTCTCCAATGCGGTGAATTCGGCCAGCCGGTGATGAAACTGGTAGACAAAACCGATACGCAGCCGCCGCATGCTGGTGCGCTCAGTGTCCGGCAGGGCGCCGCAGGCTTTGCCGTCAATCAGCACCTCGCCGCCGTCCGGCTTTTCGAGCAGTCCCGCGAGATGCAGCAGGGTCGATTTGCCGGTGCCGGAAGGCGCCACTAATGCCACGATTTCGCCAGCACGGAGCGTAAAATCCACACCGCGCAGCACCGGCAAATCGCCGGCCTCGGCATGATAGGTGCGCACCACGCCGCGCATGTGCAGCACATCACTCATGGCGCAACGCTTCCACCGGATCGGTCTGCGCCGCCCGCCAACTGGGATAGAGCGTTGCCAGCAACGAAAGCGCCAGCGCCATCACCATTACCTGCACCACGTTCGGCCATTCCAGCTTCGCCGGCAGATGGGTGAGATAATAGACTTCCGGATCGAACAGCTTCGTGCCCAGCACGCGCTGCAGCCATTCGCGGATATTCTCGATATTCTTGCAGAACACCACGCCGATCAGCGCGCCCATCAGCGTACCGGTGATGCCGACGGAGGCGCCGCACATCAGGAAAATGCGCATGATGGCGCCGCGCGTTGCCCCTAGCGTGCGCAGCACGGCAATATCCGAAATCTTGTCCTTCACCATCATGATCATCGAGCTGACGACGTTGAACGCCGCCACCAGAATGATCAGGGTGAGAATCAGGAACATGACATTCTGTTCCACGGTCACGGCAGCGAAGAAACTGTCGTTCGCCTGCGTCCAGTCGACCACGCGCACCGGCGCATTGCCCAGCGCTTCGCGTATGGCGCTCCCCTCCTCGGCCACACGTTCCGGGTCGCGCACGCTCACCTGGATTTGTGTTACGGCGTCCGGCTTCTGGAAATAGATCTGCGCCGCGCCCAGCGGCAGAAATGTGTAAGCTGAATTATATTCGTTCATGCCGGCATCGAAAATTGCCACGATGCGATAGGCACGCACCCGTGGCACGGTGCCGAAGGCGGTAACCGCCCCCTCCGGCGATATCACCGTGAGCTTGCTGCCCACACCAAGCGCGAAACGCTGCGCCAGCGTCACGCCGACAACAATGGCGTCATTGCCAGCGAAATCATTGAGCGAGCCGGACGTGATGTGGTTTGCAATGGACGGCAGTTCGCGCAAATCCGCGGGCTCAATGCCGCGCACCAGGCCGCCGGCGTTCGCGCCGTTGGCACTGAGCAACACCTGGCCCTCCACAATCGGCACCGCGGATGTCACGCCCGGCACGGCGCGCGCCTTCGCCGCCAGCGCATCGAAATCCTGGATGCCCGTATTTTCCGCGGCGTAAATGCCAAGGTCGCCATTCAGCCCGAGTATCGAATTGAGCAGCGTCACCTTGAAGCCGCTCATCACCGCCATGACGATGATCAGGGTCGCCACGCCAAGCGCGATACCCACCAGGGAAAATCCGGCGATCACCGAAACGAACCGCTCGCCGCGGCGCGCCCGCAAATAGCGCCTCGCCACCTTGCGCTCGAATGCGGAAAACATCAGGAAACCAGGCCCAGCGCATCCTCCGCCGAGACCTCGCGCCGCTCGCCGGTGGCGCGCCGTTTCAATTCCACCAGGCCGGCGGCAGCACCTTTTGGCCCGACAATGATCTGCCATGGCATGCCGAGCAGATCCGCGTCCGCGAATTTCGCCCCAGCACGCTCATCGCGATCGTCCAGCACCACGTCACCCTGCAACTTGCCGTATAAATCCTCGCAAATCGCGTCGGTTCGGGCATCGCCGGCGCGCAAATTCAGCACCGCCGCGCGATAGGGCGCCACGCTCTCCGGCCAGATGATCCCCGCGGCGTCGTGCGAAGCTTCGATGATTGCCCCTACCATGCGAGAAACGCCGATGCCGTAGCTGCCCATTTCCGGAACGATCTGCCCGCCGTCCGGCCCCGCCACGGCAAAACCCATGCTCTGGCTATATTTCTTGCCGAAATAAAATATGTGCCCAACCTCGATCCCACGCCCCTCGCGACGTCGCTCTGGCGTCACTTGCTCCCACGCTGCCGTATCATGCTTCTCATCGGTCGCGGCATAGTGCGATGTCATACTCGCGAAAAAGCGGGCGAGATCGTCGGGGCTGTCGGTGGAAAAATTCGCGTCCGAATAATCGATTTCCTCGAACGCGGCATCGTAGAACACCTGGCTCTCGCCGGTGGGCGCCAGAATGATGAATTCGTGGCTCAAATCGCCGCCGATCGGCCCGGTGTCCGCCACCATCGGGATCGCCTGCATGCCCATGCGCCGGAAAGTGCGCATATAGGCCAGCATCATCTTGCGGTAGGTATTCACCGCACCGGCATAATCGATATCGAAACTGTAGGCGTCCTTCATCAGGAACTCGCGGCCGCGCATCACGCCGAACCGCGGCCGCACCTCGTCGCGAAACTTCCATTGTATATGATACAGAATCTGCGGCAGCTCGCGATAGCTGCGCAGCGCACCGCGGGCGATGTCGGTAATCATTTCCTCATTGGTCGGACCATATAGCAGATCGCGGTCGCGGCGATCACGTATGCGCAACATTTCCGGGCCATACGCATCGTAACGGCCGGATTCGCGCCACAGATCCGCGGGTTGCAGGGTCGGCATCAGCAGTTCCTGCGCCCCCGCCGCGTCCTGCTCCGCCCGCACGATGGCGGCGATCTTCTGCAGCACGCGAAACCCCAGCGGCAGCCACGCATAAATGCCGGCCGCCGTCTGGCGCACCAGACCGGCACGCAACATCAAGCGATGCGAGACAATCTCCGCCTCGGCTGGCGTTTCGCGAAGCGTGGGCACAAAACTGCGGGAAAGACGCATGGAAATCCTGCCAGATGGCGTAGGTCACAAGAAAGGAAGTATTTCTTTTTTGAAAAAAAGAAACAAAAAACTTTTGCTCTTTGGCGCGCGGCCCCGAACCGAACGCGTAACGCCGGCGACAAAAGTTTTTTGGGTTCTTTTTTTCAAAAAAAACCCTCACTTCCTTCTACGGCGTCCCCGGATTAGGCGAAAACAGCTCCGTCTTCCCCGGCTTGTCCTTCCATTCGTCGGCATCCGCCGGCGCCTCGCCCTTGCGGGTGATGTTGGGCCATTGCGCCGCGAACACCTTGTTCTTCTCCAGCCAGTCCGCCGCCTTGTCATCGCTGTCCGGGACAATGGCTTCCACCGGGCATTCCGGCTCGCACACGCCGCAATCGATGCATTCCTCGGGGCTGATCACCAGCATGTTCTCGCCCACGTAGAAACAGTCCACCGGGCAGACTTCCACGCAGTCCATGTATTTGCAGCGTATGCAGTTTTCGGTGACCACGTAGGTCATCGCATTCTCCAGATGTCGGCGCCGGGTGCAGATATGCCGGGCGCGGATATGCCGGGCTCGGCATGCCATGGCAAGGCAATCAGCCGTCCGGCAGCTCTTCATATAGGGTACGTGCCGCCCCGGCGGGACCCCGACGCTCCGATAAGCCAAGCACGCGCACCACGCGTACGCCGCCAGCCACCGGCACGGTCAGCACATCGCCCGGGCGCACCCGTGCGTGCGGCTTGTCGGTCGCCACGCGGTTGATGCGCACCAGGCCGCTCGCCGCCATCGCGGCACAGCGCTCCCGCTGGCTGGCGAACCGCGCGCACCACAGCCATTTGTCCAGGCGCTGAAATTCCATCAGCCCCGCGTCGCCGCGGCCAGCGCCTGGTATGCCGCCGTGCCCGCCGCGTCGTAACCCGCCAACATCCCCGCCCGATCGGCGGCCGGCCGGTTCTGCCCCAGCTTCCACTTGCCTTGCAGATCCGCGATTGGCAGCCGCACCCCCACGATCGCCCGCAGCTGCGACTCGATATAAGCCGCCGGCGCGTCCGAAACCGCCCAGGGCGTCGCCCGCCTTGCCTCGTGACGCTCGGTCAGCCTTGACACCAGCCCCCGCAGCCGGTCGGCATCCTCGTAGATCTCCGCCGTCCCCGCAGCATGCACCACCACGTAGTTCCAGGTCGGCACCACCCGCCCATGCTCTGCCTT
Source organism: Acetobacteraceae bacterium (assembly GCA_035507235.1). Taxonomy (GTDB): domain Bacteria; phylum Pseudomonadota; class Alphaproteobacteria; order Acetobacterales; family Acetobacteraceae; genus CAJCIS01. Next base: position 6,841 of record DATJOH010000108.1, on the reverse strand, counting down.
GCTCGCGTACCACGCCGGCGAGACATACCCATCCGGCCCCGGAAAGATCGCCAGCGCCCGCGCCGCTCCGCGCCATTGCCCGTTTGCTCTGGCCAGGTGGAAATGCAGCGTGCCGAATTCTCCCTCGTCCCGCGCCAACAGCATCGGCACATGCGTCGCCACCGGCCCGTCTGGACTGCACGTCACAAAGATCGCCAGGCCACACCCATCGATCGCATTGTGCAGCACGGGCAGTCTGCTTTCAGCGAAAGCCTCAGGTACGTACATTCCCAAGTCCTCAGTATTGCTTCCGGCGGCCGGGGCATCACGCCGAAGCCGCGCTCTCCGCCCGACACCCCTGCACCTCGCTGCAGCCAGACCGCAATTTCTTATCGCCGAGTCTCGGGCATCCACAGCAACAATGCCAGGAACGCCAAAAGCGCGGCACCACCAAGCGCGAGAAACGCGGCGTCGTAGCCGGCGTGATCCACGATCACGCCAGCCGCCAGGCCGCTCATCGACGCGCCCACCCCCTGCATCGTCGCCACCGCGCCCTGCGCCACATTATACCGCCCCGTGCCGCGCATCAGGTCGGCGATCAGCAGGGGGGTAATGGCGCCAAAAATCCCGGCGCCGACCCCATCCAGCAGCTGCACGCCGATCAGCCACCAGCTTTGATCGGAGAATGTGTAGAGCAGTGCCCGCACAGGCAGAATACCAAAGCCGATCAGCAGGATCGGCTTGCGGCCGAACCGGTCGGCCGTTGCGCCAACGGCCAGTGCGATCGGCAACATGATCAGCTGTGCAGCGATGATGCAGGCCGACAGCATGGCCGTGGCGAACGCCTTGTGCGCCATTGCCAGTTTTTGCCCCACCAATGGCAGCAGCGGTGCGTTGGCAAAATGGAACAGCAGCGCGCAGCCGGCATAGATCAGCAGCGGCCGGCACGTCGCCAGCACCGTCCAGGATGACGTGCCGTCATCCTCCGCCTCCTTGCCCCCGCGCGCCCTTCGGTGATCGATCGCCGCGGCCGGTATGGCGAGTGTCGCGATTACGGTGGCGGCGGCGCACAACGGCACCAGCAGGAACACCGCGCGCTGCGAGAACGCCCAGCCAACTGCCCCCGCCACCGCGGCGATGGTCACATTCCCAGCATGATCGAACGCGGAGTTCCGCCCGAGCCGCCGTGCCAGCTTTTCCTTGGCATAGAGCCCGAGCGTCACCGCCGCCACCGCGGGCGCGAATACGTCACCCACCACGGCGATGAGCGAATTCGCCGCCAGCACAGGCCAGAAAAAAGGCGCGGCGAATATCATGACCGCCGCGAGGGCCAGCACCAACGTCGCCGCGATGATAAATCCGCGCTTCGCACGGGTCGCATCGATGGCCGCACCGAGCGGTGTCTGCGCTGCAAGGCCGATAAGCCCCCCGACGGTCATCACCAGGCCGACAGCGGATTGGCTCCAGTGGCGCTGCGTCACCAGGTACACGTTGAGAAACGGCCCGAGCGCGCCGCGGGCGTCGGCCAGCGCGAAATTGAGCGTGTCGAGCGGCCGCGCGAACCGATCCTTCATGACGGCAGCAACAGCAGCGCCGCCAGCAACGCCGCAGGCATGGCAAGCGCGCCGACCCGCAAAAAGGCCCAGCCTGAAACCGCAATCCCTTCCCGCCGCAGGGCGGATAGCCACAGAATCGTCGCGAGTGATCCGGTAATCGAAAGGTTCGGCCCGATATCGATGCCGACCAGCGCGGCACTCGTCACGCGTATCGGCGCCTGGGCCGCGCGGACCACGCCACCGGCGATCAGCCCGGCCGGCAGATTGTTCGTCAGGTTGCAGACGATCGCGAGGATGGTGGCACCACCCCAGGACGCCGCCGCTTCCGACCGCGACGTCAGGCCCGCCAGCCCATGCGCCAGAGCGGTCAGCAGCCCGATGCGCTCCAGCGCCCGCACGAGCACAAACAGGCCTGCCACCAGTGGCAGCACGCTCCAACTGATGTCGCCCAGCATCCGCCACGGCGCCTGCCGGTTCCACGCCAGAACCACCGCCACGGTGACAAGCCCGGCGCCAAAAGTGGGCCAACCCAGCTGCACCCCGCGCGCCGAAGCCGCCATCATCGCCAGCGCCGCACCCACGATGCCAGCGGCAGCGGTCCGGCCGCCGGCACCAAGCGTTGGTGTCGGCATCCCACGTGCGATTTCCTGGCGCAGCGCGCCGCGCTGCGTCAGCCGCAAGACCATATAGGTGGCCGCGATGGCGCCCGCCGACGCAACCGCGAATCGCGCCACCCACGTGCCCAGCGCCGGCATGTGGCTGCCAAAAACGACCAGATTGGCGGGATTCGAGATCGGCAATACGAAGGACGCCGCATTCGCCACGAACGCGCAGGCCAGCACATAGGGCAGCGGCGCGGCGGCCCGCGCGGCGCGCATCGCCGCCGCTACCGCCGGCGTCAACACCACGGCGGTGGCATCGTTCGACAGAAAAACCGTGACGATGGTACCCACGCCATAAACGGCAGCGAACAGGCGGGTCGCGGACCCGTCGGCCCAGCGGACCGCCCACGCCGCCAGCCAGTCAAACACCCCTTCCGCGCGGGCCAGTTCCGCGAGCAGCATCATGCCGGTCAGGAACAGATAAACGTCCGTGCCATCGGCGACGCCGCGCATCGCCTCGCCCACCGGCAACAAACCCACCGCCACGAGGGCGGTCGCACCAGCGATCGCCCATACCGCTTCCGACACCCGCCACGGCCGCACAATCACGCCGGCGATGGCGGCGACAGCGATTCCCGCGGTCGCCAGATCGGCCGGGTCAAGTCCGAGGAGCACGGGCGCCTATTCGCGAAACCGAAAGGCAAAATTTCTCGGCGGAAATCATCGCCGCCTAACGCGCCGCTGCGACGTCGGTTCTTGCCACCCTAGCCGATTTCCGTACCTACCAGATTGTCCGGCCGCCGGCCCGCCAGCACCGCATCGATGCCGTCCAGCACCAGGTGCCCCATCGCGTCGCGGGTTTCGCGCGTGGCGCTCGCGATATGCGGCGTCAGCACCACGTTCTCCAGCGACAGATATCCTTCCGGCACGCGCGGCTCATCCGGAAATACATCCAGTCCCGCCGCCGCGACTCGACCGCTCGCCAGGGCCGCGATCAGCGCCACATCGTCCACCAGCGCGCCGCGCGCGGTGTTCACCACCACGGCCCCTTCCGGCAGCCGCGCCAGCCGCGCCGCATTCAGCCAGTGATGGGTTTCCGCGTTGGCCGGGGCGCACAGCGCCAGGAATGGGCTCGTAGCCAGGAAACTATCGTCGTCAGTGTGATATATGGCGCCCACCTCCTGCTCCGGCGGCAGGCGCCTGCGGTTCCGATAGTGGATTTCCATGCCGAAACCGCGCGCCATGCGGGCCAGCGTCTGGCCGATGCGTCCCATGCCCAGGATGCCGAGCCGCTTCCCGCTGACCTCGATGCCGAGGAATCCGGACGTCGACCAACCCTGCCATTGGCCAGCGCGCAGCCGCCGCTCGCCTTCGCCGCCCCGCCGCGCCGCCGCCAGCAGCAGGAACATCGTGAATTCCGCCGTCGCCGCGGAAAGCACGCCGGGCGTGTTCACCACGGCCAAACCCCGCGCTCGCGCCGCCACGAGGTCGATATGATCGAGCCCCACCGAAAAAGTTCCAATCACTCGCAAAGATTCCGGCAGGGCGGCAATTACCGCCGCGTCGAGCCGGTCCGCGGGCGTGCAAAGCAGTGCAGCCATGCCGCCGGCGGCAGCCGCCAGGCCACCCTCGCCACGACCCAATCGATGCACATCGTAGTCGCGCGCAGCCCTTGCTTCGACGCTGGACGGCAAGGACCGTGTCAGAAGCAGGCTAGGTTTCATGGCAAATCCTTCGCCAGGACAAGTAATCGTGTCATAGTGTGTCTGACGGTCTTGTAATGAGTCGCCGAGAGACCTGCATCGGCATGCATAGTGTCGCCGACTATGTCCTTTTCGGCACGCCGCCGCCCCCGTGCACTGTGCTTCAACTGCAACGCTCTAGTGGCAACCAGCCACAACCCCCTCGCCGTTGCCAGGAACAATGGATAGATGTGGGCACGGCGGTTGGGTGCCTTACAGTGCCGCCGCGAAGGAGTGAGTGACCGAAGGGGCGAGACGGGTTTGGCGCGCGCTTATCGCGGTGTGCCGCGTTTCTACCCCTTCATTTATTGCGGCGCACGATCTAGGGTCGCGCGTACGTGACCGGACCAAAGGAGACGAACGTAATGCGATCAACCGCTAAACTCGCCGCGGCCGCCCTGGCCGGCAGCTTGGCTGCCGGAACCGCCTTGGCGCAGCCGATTTCCGGCCCGTACATCAGCCTCGGCGTCGGCGCGGACATTTTTCAGGATCAGTCCGTCAAGAATTACCAGGTGCCATATCTCGGCATCGTCGCGAACCATCCCGGCAACCTGAACTACGACGTGTATGTCGGCGGCCAGGGTTCGTTGGGCTGGGGCCTCGGCAACGGCTTCCGGGTTGAACTCTCCGGCACCTACGCACGCAGCGACGTCAGCGGCATCAGCGGCCTTCGTGGCGGCAGCGGCTACACGGACGCAACGGCGATCCTGGTCAACGGTCTGTATGATTTCGATCTGACGCCGTTCGGCGTGCCTGGTCTGGCGCCCTACCTCGGCGCCGGTGTCGGTTACGGCATCGAGCATCTCGACGGCCCGCACGGTTCCACGCCGGGCGGCAGCTATGTCGAGCTTGGCGGCACCAGGGATGATGTGGCGATCGATGGCATCGCCGGCCTCGCCTATAACATCGCCGCCATTCCCGGCCTGGCGCTCACCGCGGAATATCGTTTCCTGACGATTCCGGAGAGCCTCAAGTTCGGTGGTTTCCAGACCGCACCTGGCCTGGCCCCCGCTTATTCGCGGGAGAAGGTTGGCGCGCTTTACGCCCACATGGGTATGATCGGCTTCCGGTATGCGCTGTGGCAGCCGCCGCCGCCGCCGCCGCCAGCGCCGCCGCCGCCGCCCCCGCCGCCAGCGGTGGAACAGGCCCGCACCTATCTCGTCTTCTTCGACTGGGATCGGGCTGACCTGACCGCGCGCGCCCGCCAGATCGTCGCCGAGGCGGCGCAGGCCAGCACGCACGTTCAGACCACCAAAATCGAGGTCAACGGTTACACCGATCTTTCCGGCACCGCCGCCTACAATCAGCGTCTCTCCGTCCGCCGCGCCAAGAGCGTGGAAGCCGAGCTGATCCGCGATGGTGTTGCCGCCGGTGAAATCGAAATCCACGGCTACGGCGAATCGAACCCGCTGGTGCCGACGGCGCCTGGCGTGCGCGAGCCGCAGAACCGGCGCGTGGAAATCATCCTGAAGTAAGTTTCGTGCTTCGGATGGTGTGAAGAGAAATCGGGGAGGGCCAGGTGCCCTCCCCTTTTTTGTGGCGGCGCGCCAAGTGTGCCACAAGCTGCTGAACGCGGCCGCCAGGCTACGTTCGCGAGGGAAACAAAATGGGCTCTGGGGACTTGTCCCCAGCGGAGTCCGGGGGCAGAGCCCCTGTCCTCCCACGCCCGCCGAGGAGTGCGCGATGCGAGCAGTGAAGGCGAGTTTGTCTGGTTTCGCCGGCGCGTTGATTGCCGGCGCCGCATGGGCGCAGCCGGTAACCGGCCCTTATGTCTCACTCGGCGGCGGCGCGAATTTTCTGCAGGACGAGCAGATCCGCGGCAATCCGTTCTTCCCCGGCCGCAAGCTCACCTTTGATACCGGTGTCGCTGGCGCGGGTGCCGTCGGCTACGGCTTCGGCAACGGTTTCCGAGTCGAGGTGGAGGGCAATTACCGCCAGAACAGCCTCACCGGCATTACCGGCCTGGGCTTTCCAGCAGCCGCCGGCGGCCGCGAGCAGAATTACGGCGCAATCGGCAACGTGATTTTCGACATGGATGTCGGCGCCAACTGGATTTACCCGTATTTGGGCGTCGGCCTTGGCTATAGCTGGACCCATCTCAAGGACATCAACGCCGTCGCGCCCGATGGGTCCTACGACTTCGCCGTCGGCGGCACCCAGGGCCACTACACCTACCAGGCCCTGTTCGGCGTCTCGATTCCCGTGCCCTGGGTCGTCGGCCTGTCGATGACGGCCGAATACCGGTTCTACAGCGTGGTCGGTAACACCTCGTACCCCGCCGAGTCACTCGGCAGCGAGGGCCGCGACGGCCCGCGCGGCTACGGCCTCTCCACTGGCACGTTCGGTTACCGCGCCGACTACAACCACGCGCTAATGGCGGGCCTGCGCTACGAGCTTTTCCCGCCGCCACCGCCGGTGCCGCCGGCACCCACCGAGGCACCGCCGCCCACCGCGCCTGCCATCGAACAGGCCCGCACCTATCTGGTGTTCTTTGACTGGGATCGCGCGGATCTGACCGCCCGTGCCCGCCAGATCGTCGCCGAAGCGGCGCAGGCCAGCACGCATGTGCAAACTACGCGCATCGAGGTGAACGGCTATACCGACCTTTCCGGCACCGCCACCTACAACCAGCGCCTCTCCGTCCGCCGCGCCAAGAGCGTGGAATCCGAACTCATCCGCGACGGCGTGGCGCAAAACGAAATAGAAATCCACGGCTACGGCGAGTCCAACCCGCTGGTGCCAACCGCGCCCGGTGTGCGCGAGCCGCAGAATCGGCGGGTTGAGATTATTCTCAAATAAGCCCCGGGACTTCGGCCCAAACCAGCGCGTTGGGTCGACACCAGAGAAAAAGTAGTTCTTTTTTGAAAAAAAGAACCAAAAAACTTTTGCTCTTTGCTACGCACCGTCGACCCAGGCAACCTACAGGCGAGATCCTTCTATAATTCAAAAGTTTTTTGGTTCT
>DATJOH010000107.1:0-2859 GCA_035507235.1 Acetobacteraceae bacterium | reverse complement strand
GGGAGAGCGGCGCTTACGCCCCCACGAGCAGTCTGGCACGCGTCGCATGACCATTTGGCGGCCAGGTCGTGTCGCCCGCGCCAAACCATGCGTGATTTCAGTCGTATAGGCTTCGGTGGTATGCTTTGGTCGTATCATGATGGCGACTCGGCCACTGCTTCGTCCACTGCTCTGTGCACTGGCGCTCGCGCCGGCCATGGCGATGGCATGCGACGTTGGCAAGGCGCCGACCGTGCCGGTGATCAAGTCCCTGCCTTACGTGGAGGCGCGCGCGGCGCTGCTCGCCGGTGGATGGCACCCGCTCCCCGGCCATCCGCATAACGACCTTTCCGCCAACGAACTCGCCTTCCGCGGCGACGGCTTCACCGAACTGCAATTCTGTCGCCTGACAGCCGATTCGATCTGCCGCTTCGCGTTCTCCGCCCCGGGCGGCTATGTGCTATGGGTGTCAAGCACCGGCGACGAGAACGCCGCGCTGCAAACCCGCGCGACGGTACGCTCCGCGACGGTTGCGTGTGATGGTGATCCGGACCCGGAGAAGTAAGAATGTTCTTTTTTGAAAAAAAGAACCAAAAAACTTTTATCTGTTTCGTGCGGCACCGGATCTTTCCTGATTGGACCACACCTTCTTCTTAAGCGCCGACAGGCTCAACATAATTTTTTTGCTTCTTTTTTCAAAAAAGAACTGCTTTCTTTTCTCTTAGTGCCCCGCATGCTCGCCGGAAAAATCCGGTGCCGTAAGCCCGCTCGCCTCCAATTGCCTTACCAATGCAGCTTTCAACCGCCCGAGGCCGGCTTCGTCCCTTGCCTCCACACGCGCCACCAGCACCGCCTGCGTATTCGAAGCGCGCAGCAGCCACCAGCCATCGTTGGTGGACACCCGCACGCCGTCGATATCGGAAACCTTGGCCCCTTCCTGCTTCAGCCGCGCCGCAACCTCCTCGATGACCGTGAATTTGCGCACATCGTCGCAATCGAAACGGAGTTCCGGCGTGTTGATCACATGCGGCAGCGCCGCCCGCACCGCGGAGAGTTTTTTGCCGCTGCGGGCGAGAACACCCAGCAGCCGCACCCCCGCATAGAGCGCGTCGTCGAACCCGTACCATTTATCGGCGAAGAACACGTGGCCGGACATTTCGCCGGCCAGCGGGGCGCCGGTTTCCGCCATCTTCGCCTTGATCAGACTATGCCCGGTGCGCCACATCAGCGGCTTGCCGCCGGCCGCGGCAATTTCGTCGAACAGCACCTGGCTCGCCTTGACATCCGCAATGATCGTGGCACCCGGCCGCTCGCGCAGCACGTCGCGCCCGAGCAGCACAAGCAACTGGTCGCCGGCGAGAATATTGCCCTCATCGTCCACGGCGCCGATACGGTCTGCATCGCCATCGAATGCAATGCCCACGTCCGCCTGCCGTGCCCGCACGTCCGCAATGAGCTGTTGCAAATTCCTGGCAACCGTCGGGTCCGGGTGATGCGCCGGGAATGTGCCGTCAATCTCGCCGTTCAGTACGATATGCTCGCCCGGCAATTCCCGCACCAGCCTCCGCAGGATCTCGCCGGCGGCGCCATTGCCGTTGTCCCACACCACTTTCAGCGCCCGCGTGCCGCCATCCCAATCTCGCTTCAGCCGTGCAACATAATCGGCGGAAACATCCACCGCGCGCTCGCTGCCGCCGGCTTCGGCCACCACCTCACCCGCCGCCGCGCGCGCACCGATTTCCTGAATCTGCTGCCCAAAAAACGGCTTCTTCCCGAGCATCATCTTAAAGCCGTTATAGTCCGGCGGATTGTGGCTGCCCGTCACCATCACGCCACCATCAGTGCTGAGTGTCGTCGCCGCGAAATACAGCATCGGCGTCGGCCCGCGCCCAATGCGCAGCACCTCCATGCCGCTTGCCTTCAGCCCGCGCACCAGTTCCGGCTCCAGCGACGGCGAGGACACCCGGCCATCATATCCCACCGCCACGGTCCGCCCGCCATTACCGGCGACAATGCTGCCAAACACCCGGCCGATCGCAAATGCATCCGCCCCATGCAATGTCTTGCCGACAATGCCGCGTATGTCATACTCGCGCAGTGATGTCGGGTCGAAACGATGGCAGAAATCGGCCACTACGCTTTCTCCAAGTAGGTCTTCAAAAAGCCGCGTACCGCCGCCGCCATGTCCGGCCGCTGCAAGGCAAACGCAATCTGCGCCTCCAAATACCCGATCTTGTCCCCGCAATCGAATCGCCGACCCTGATAGCGCAAGCCGTGGAACGGCGTGTTCCCGATCATGCGCGCCATGCCATCGGTCAACTGCACCTCGTTGCCGGCGCCCCGCTCCATGCGCGACAAATGCGCAATCACATCCGGCAATAACACATAGCGGCCGATAATCGACAAGTTGGAAGGCGCATCCTCGGGCTTCGGCTTCTCCACCAACCCCTTCACTTCCACCAGCCGCCCGTCATCGCTCGCAATGTCCAAAATCCCGTAACGGTTCGTCTGCTCGCGCGGCACTTCCACCACCGCCACCACATTGCCGCCGGTCTCGGCATAGGCGTCCGCCAACTGCTTGGTGCACGGCACATCCGCCAGGATCAAATCGTCCGGCAGCAAAATGGCAAACGGATCGTCGCCGATGAATGCCCGCGCACACCAGATCGCATGTCCCAGTCCCAGCGGCTCCTGCTGCCGTACCGCAACAATCGCGCCAGGCTCCATCTGCGCCTCACGCAACATCTTGATTTCGGCGAGCTTGTTGCGCTCCCTGAGCGTCGCCTCCAACTCATAGGCGACATCGAAATGCTCAACCAGCGCGGTCTTGCCGCGACCGGTCACCAAACAAAACTGCTCGATCCCCGCCGCCCGCGCCTC
>DATJOH010000106.1:0-25755 GCA_035507235.1 Acetobacteraceae bacterium | reverse complement strand
AAATCCTACTGGCTGCCGGTGGTCCCGTTGCCGCCGGACAATTTCGGTATTGTGCCGCCAGCCTGGCCGAAGGGTGCGCTCACCGCCAGCGCGCTGCAGGCGATCCACGATGCCGTGGACGCGCGAACGAAGGCAGTGGTGGGGAAATTGCGGGCTGATAATGTGCCGGGATTCGGGCCGTGGCTGCTGACGCTACTGATCCTTGGGACAGTTTCGGAGACCGTCGCCGACGACGTAGTGAAGGGTCTGACAAACGCGCTTACGAAACGTAATCTAATGTAAAACTGCAGGTAAAACAAGGAAGGCTTCTCTTTTTAAAAAAAGAAGCGAAAAACTTTTGTCTGTTACGGGTGGTAGGCGATGATTAAGCATTTTGACCATTTCACCATCGTGGTGGAGGACGAGGCGGAGGCGAAGAGGTTTTTTTCCGTTCTTGGTTTTGTGGAAGATGCCAGCGTCGTGATTAAGGGTGCGCGTTTCGCCGACTATATGGGGGTGCCGGGGCTTGAGGCGCGGCATGTTACGCTTGTGGCGCAAGGCGTTGCGCCACGGACGGAGATTCAATTGCTAAAGTTTCTCCATCCCGAGCCTTTGCCTGACCCGCATATCAGGGACCTTCACAAGATCGGGTTCAACCATGTGTGCTTTGCGGTAGATGATATCGCGGATGTTGTGGGTCGTGTGGAGGCAGCGGGGTTTGCCACGAGGGCCGGCATTCTGGATTTTCATTCCAGAAAACTGGCGTTTCTGTGGGGACCTGGCGGCGTCACGGTGGAATTGGCGGAGTGGGTTGCGTCCTGAAACCAATGGCTACGCGCCAAAGAGCAAGAGTTTTTTGCTTCTTTTTTCAAAAAGAAGCCTTCCTTCTAAACCTTGCCTCTAGGTAAGAACGTTTTTTCCCGCGTTATTGCAGGATAATTTCGACGCGCCGGTTTTGCGGTTCGCGCACGCCTTTTGCGGTTGGCACCAGCGGGTTGCTTTCGCCCAGGCCTTTCATTTCGATATCATCTTCGGACACGCCGTCGCGTATCAGTTCGGAGGCGACGCTTTCGGCGCGGCGCACGGAGAGGCGTTTATTGTAGGCGGGGGTACCGGACGAATCGGTGTAGCCGTTCACTTCGATGCGGGTGAGTTGCACCTGCTGCGACGCGGTGGCGGCTTCGGCAACGATCTGGCGAGCGCGGGCGGTGAGGTCGGCGCGATCCCAGTCGAAGAAGACGAGGTAGGTACGCACCACCGGCGGCGCGGGCGGCGGACCTTCGGGGGGCGCGGCTTCCGGCGCCTCAACGGGCGGACGCGGCTGGAACAGGGCGTAGCGCAGGCCGAGCATGACGGTGTGGTTGAAATCGTTGCCGTCGCGCACGTTGCCGACGCCGATCGTCTCGCCATCCTGATTGAAGACCCTGGTGCGATAGCCGGGCTCCGGATCGAGCACGCCGAGGAAGCGGTATTCAGCGGTCATGGCCAGACCGGGCAGCATGGGGATCGGGTAGCTAAGGCCGACGATGCCCTGGTAGGCGAAGTCGCCCTGGACCTCGTTGCCAGGCTTGCGCGGAAAGACGAAGCCCTCGACCGACGAATTGAAGCCGTCATGGGCGACGTCGAGGCCACCTATGCCGAGGCCGACATACGGCACCACCGGCAACCCTAGGCTCACATCGTACATGACGTTCACCATGCCGCCGTATTTTTCCTCGGTGCCGCCGGCGCGGCGGGCGGGTGCACCGGAAATGCCGCTCACATGATTGTTGAGGTAGGGGACTTCGACATCGAGACGAAGCCCGTTGCCAAAACCCCACCCGAGGCTGAATTCGCCGGCGGCGCCGGGGTTGAGCTGTATCCAGCGGCCGTGCGGCAGGCCGATCGACGGCGCGGGTTCGCGCAGCAAGTCCTGCTGGAAGTTTACGCCGCCGCCGAGGCTGACATATGGGCCGGCCAAGGGCGCGCCGGCCGCGGGATTTTGCGCATTCTGGGCGGCGGCGGAGCCCGCGAACGCCGCTGCCAGCGCCAGTCCCCAGCTCAATCTTTCAGCCCACGGCACGCGAACTCTCCTCGGCGGCGCCAGAGCCGAAAAGGCCCGTGGCAAAAATGAGCGCCCGCCTTGGTCTGAACCTTTCGGTGCGCGGAAGGCAAGCAAGGTGCGGCCCCAAGCGCAACGTTACCGCGCATATGTTGTTGAAAAGTAACGCCAACGGCGGGAAGATTGTGGGGTTGCGACGCGGATGGTAGCCCGCGCCGATGTTTACCCGGGTGCTGAACAGCCAGGCAGTGCAGCGCGCGGCTTCGTTCCTGGTTACCTTCTATTTGCGGTTCGCGCTCTCCACCACGCGCTGGACGCTGGAAGGCGAGGCGCATTTGGCGCCGTTCGTGCCGGGCGGCAAAGTGGTGGTGGCGTTCTGGCATGAATGCCTGCCGCTGATGCCGGCGGTCTGGCAACGCGTGCGGCGCCGGAACCCGGCGCGGGTGGCGCGGGTGCTGGTGAGCCGCCATCGCGACGGCAAATTCATCGCTTCGGTCCTGGCGGGATTTGGGGTCGCTGCCGCCTATGGCTCAAGCGCCGTCGCACCGGGCAAGAAGGTGAAAGACCGTGGCGGCGCCTCGGCGCTGCGAACCATGCTGGCAACGCTCGCCGACGACGACGCGGTCGTCATGACGCCGGATGGGCCGCGCGGTCCGGCGCGGCGGGCGGCACCTGGCGTCGCGCAATTGGCGGCAGCCAGCGGCGCGCCGGTGCTGCCGATGGCGGCGCGCATTCGGCCGCGCCTGATCCTGAACAGCTGGGACCGCATGATCGTGCCGCTGCCCTGGGCGCGCGGCGCTTTGGTCTGCCTGGCGCCGGTTGCGGTGGCGGGCGACGCGGCGGACGCGGCGTTGGCTGAGCTTGCGGCGGCGCTCGATGCCGCCGCCGCGCGGGCCGAGGCCTTGTGCCCGCCGTGACGCGCGCCGCTCGCGCCTGGGCCTTTGCCACCAGCTTCGCTGCTCCCGGACTGCGCCTGATGCTTCGTCGACGGGCGGCGCGGGGCAAGGAGGATCCGGCCCGGCTGGCGGAGAGATTCGGCATCGACTCCATGGCGCGGCCCGCCGGGAAGCTGCTTTGGCTGCACGCCGCGAGCGTCGGCGAGGCGGTTTCGGCGTTGCCCGTGCTGGCGGCATTGCCGGCGGAGATCAGCACGCTGTTCACCACCGGCACCGTGACGAGCGCCAGACTGCTCGCGCAGCGGTTACCTGAGGCGGGATTGCAGGATCGCGTGCTGCACCGCTTCGCCCCGCTCGACGTGCCTGCCTGGGTCGGGCGGTTTCTGGACCATTGGCGGCCGGATGCCGCGGCCTTTTTGGAGAGCGAACTGTGGCCGAACATGCTTGCCGGCTGTCGGGCCCGCGCGATACCGGTCGCCCTCCTTAATGCCCGCATGTCGGTGCGGAGCGCCACTAATTGGTGTAACCTGCGGGGCTTCGCGGCGGAGTTGCTGGGTGGCTTTGCCTGGGTGGAAGCGCAGTCGGAAGGCGATGCGCAGCGCTTGCGCTCGCTCGGGGCGCAGGAGGCGACGGCGCCCGGGAATCTGAAGTTCGCGGCCCCGCCACTGGTCGCCGATGAACGCGAGTTGGCACGGCTTGCCGCCGTGCTCGGCGACCGACCGCGCTGGCTCGCCGCCAGCACCCATGCCGGCGAGGAGACGATCATTGCCGACATTCACCGGCGGCTTGCGCCGGCCTATCCGGGCCTCACCACCGGCATTGTGCCGCGCCATCCCGAGCGCGGCACGGCGATCGCCGCCGCGCTGGGCGGCAGCGGCCGGCGCTCGCTGGGCCAGGACCCGGAGCCCGGGCTGTGGATCGCCGACACGCTGGGGGAACTTGGGCTGTTCTACCGGCTGTTTCCCGCCATCTTCATGGGAAAGAGCTTGCTCAATGGCGGCGGCCAGAATCCGCTGGAGCCGGCACGGCTTGGATGTGCGGTCGCGACAGGGCCAGCCACGCAGAACTTCAATGACGCGGTGGCTGCAATGCATCGCGCCGGCGGGCTTGCGATTACCCAGGATGCCGACGCCCTGACGGCTTGGGTGGATCGCATGCTTGGCGACCCGGCGGCCAGGACGGCGATGGGAAAGGCGGGGCAGGTGGTCGCCACCACTCAGGCGGCGTTACCAGCTCAGACCGCGGCACGGCTCGCGGCTTTGGTGACATGAAGGCGCCGCGTTTCTGGCAAACCGACGGGTTCGCCGCGGCGCTGCTGGCGCCGTTTGCTGCCGTCACGGCCGCCGTTACGGCACGGCGTGTCGCGCGCCCGGGATGGCGCGCGCCGGTGCCGGTGCTGTGCATCGGCAATGCGACCGTCGGGGGGACCGGGAAGACACCGATTACATTGGATATCGCACGCCGCCTGCGTGGGCGCGGCGTCGAGGTCCACCTGATGACGCGCGGCTATGGCGGCAGTTCGCAGGCGGCAGCACGGGTGCAGGCGGAAATGACCGCCGGCGACGCCGGGGACGAGGCGCTGCTGCTTGCTGCGGCGGCGCCATGCTGGGTGGGTGCCGATCGGGCTGCCAGCGCCCGCGCCGCCATCGCGGCCGGCGCAGGCGCGCTGCTCATGGACGATGGGTTGCAGAATCCGACACTGGCGAAGGATTGTTCACTGCTCGTCATCGACGGCGCCATCGGCTTTGGTAACGGCAGGCTGCTGCCGGCGGGACCGCTGCGCGAACCGATTGGTGCCGCGGCCGCACGATGTTGCGCAGCTGTGATGGTCGGCGAGGACCGACATGGTGCCACAGAACAGTTGCCGCCCGATCTGCCTGTGCTGCGCGCGCGGCTTGTACCGGGCCGCGATATGCAGATGCTTCGGGGTGAGCGCGTGATGGGTTTTGCCGGCATTGGCCGGCCGGAGAAGTTTTTCGCGACGCTGCGGGATGCAGGGATCATCGTTGTCGATCAACGGGGATTCCCCGATCATCATGCCTACCGGGCGACCGAAATTTCGGGCCTGCGTCGTCAGGCGGCCGCGCTTGGCGCCCGGCTCGTCACCACCGAAAAGGATTTCGTGCGATTGCCGGCTGCGCTGCGGGCGGACATCACGCCACTTCCTGCCGATATCGCATGGGAGGATGAAAGCGGTTTGGAAGCGCTGCTGCGACAGGTTGTGGCATGAATCTGGCGGTCCGGGCAGAGGCGCTGCTGGCCCGCATAGTGCTTGCCGGCCTGCGCGCCCTGCCCCCCGAAGCAGCTTCCGATCTTGGCGGTTTCGTTGCGCGGGTGATCGGCCCGGTGCTGCCGAATTCGCAAATTGCCGACGCCAATCTGCGGGTGGCGCTGCCGGATCTTTCCGCCGCCGAACGGCGCCGGATCGTGCGGGGCGTGTGGGAGAATCTCGGCCGGACGGTCGCCGAATTCCCGCACCTGGCGGCACTGCGACCGGACGCGCCAAAGGGGCCCGGCTTCAGCGTGCGGAATGCCGAGGTGCTGACGCGTCTCGCCGCCGACGGTGGGCCGGCGATTCTGTGTTCCGCGCACATCGGCAACTGGGAGTTCCTGCCGGCCGCCGCCGCCGGTCTCGGCGCCGCCTTCGCAAGTCTCTACCGCGCCGCCGCCAACCCGCATGTGGACGCGATCATCCGCGCCCTTCGCGTCAGGGCGATCGGGATGGATGTGCCGATGTTCGCCAAGGGTGCCACCGGCGCCCGCGCCGCGATGGCGCACCTTGCCCGTGGGGGACGGCTGGGCATGCTGGTGGATCAGAAAATGAATGACGGCATTGAGGCACGGTTCTTTGGCCTGCCAGCCAAAACCGCCAGCGCGGCTGCAGCCTTCGCCGTGCGCTACCGCTGCCCGGTGATTTGCGGCCACGTCGAGCGGCTGGCCCCCGCGCGCCTCGTTCTGGTGGTGGAGGAGCCGCTGCCCCTGCCGAGCACGGGCAACCGGCAGGCGGATATAGCAACACTTACGCAACAGATAAACGACGTGTTCGAGACATGGATTCGCGCCAAACCGGAAAGCTGGCTTTGGCTGCACCGGCGTTGGCCGGCCGAGGTGGTACCGGTCCGGCCACGTAAGAAACCTCGGCCCGCGTCCGGCGCTTCCCATATCGGCATGGCCGCAAAAGAGACAACTTCACGCCGCGCCGACGCGGCACAGCATGGGAAATCTGGATGAAAGTCACGTTTTTCGGCACCGGCCTGATGGGCACGGGCTTCGTCAAACATCTGATTGCGAACGGACACCGCGTGACCGTCTGGAACCGCACGGCGGCACGAGCTGCCGCCGCGGTCGCCGCGGGTGCTGAATTGGCGACCTCGCCGCAAGAGGCCGTGAAGGGTGCCACACGGCTGCACCTCGCGCTCACCGACGACGCGTCGGTGGATGCGGTGCTCGAGCCGCTTGCCGACGCGATCGAAGCGGCGACCTGGATCGTCGATCACACCACGACAGCGCCGACGCCGACGAAGGCACGCGCCGAGCGGTGGGCGTCGCGCAACCGCCGGTTCGTTCATGCGCCGGTGTTCATGACGCCGGCAAATTGCGCAGCCGGCACTGGCATCATGCTGATATCCGGCCCGCAGACCAGCTTTGATGGCTTGAAGCCATTGCTGGCGGGGATGACGGGCCAGCTCCTGTTCCTCGGCGAGGCGCCGGAGCGGGCTGCCGCGTTCAAATTGTTCGGTAATCTGACGCTGCTCGCCATGCTTGGAGCCTTGGGCGACCTGAACCGCTTGGCGCACGCGTGCGGCATCGGCACCGCCGACGCTTTCAGTCTGTTCAATCAGTTCAACCCGGGCGCCCTATTGCCGCAGCGTGCGGCACGCATCGCATCCGGAGACACAAGTCCATCTTTTGAGATGAGCATGGCGCGCAAAGACATCCGGCTCATGATCGAAGAGGCTGAAGGCCATGGTATGACGCTAGCGATCATGCCGGCCCTGGCAGCGTTGCTTGATGCCGCCATCGCACGCGGCGATGGTGCAAAAGACGTCTCCGCGGTAGCCGCGATACCCTAAGACAAGGTTTTTGGTCGCAACTCTCGTTCAAGTTCTGTTATTGTCCGTTTGAGCGATGCACGGCAGCAGACCGCGCACGCCGGGAACGGACGAAAGCGATGCTGGACGATGCAATCAGCTGGGGCCTGAGTAACCCCCTGCAGTGTGTGGCCGTGCTGGCGGCCTTTGCCATCATTGTCGGGCTGCTGCTGGCGCCCCGGGTGTATCAGGCGACGCAACACGGACACCCGCGATGCTGAGCGCCGCGTGGCCGTTCTGAGCAGGAGCTTGCCCAGGTAGCGGTTCTGGCCATTCGTGCTATTGCCGGTGCATGTCGCTCCGTCCCCACGAATACGCCGCCCAGGTGCGGATCGGCGAATATGCCGTCATCAAGAAGGGTATTTCGCGTTTCGATTTGCGGGACCCTTATCATGTCGCGGTCTCGTTGACATGGCCGCAGTTTTTCGCCGCCTTGCTGGGCCTGTATTTGACGGTGAATCTTGTGTTCGCGGCGTTGTACACGCTGGTGCCGGGCTCGATATCGTATGCCCGACCGGGCAGTTTCGTCGATGCATTCTTCTTCAGCTTCGAGACGCTCGCGACGGTCGGCTATGGCGAGATGTTTCCGCACGGGGTATATGGCCACCTCATATCCTGTGCCGAAATTGTCAGCGGACTTGCCTTTACAGCGATTCTGACGGGTTTGACATTTGTTCGCTTTTCGCGGCCGCGCGCCAAATTTGTTCTCGCGCAGGAATTGGTGGTGACTAACTATAATGGCGCGCCGACCTTGATGCTGCGCGTCGGCAATGGCCGCGTCACCGTACTCAGCGACGCACGTGCCAAACTGAACGTGCTGTTAAGCGAGACAACGGCGGAAGGCAGTAGCTTTCGGCGCGCTCACGAATTGAAACTGCAGCGTGCGCATATTCCGGTGTTTCCGCTGACCTGGACGATCATGCATACCATCGACGAGCGCAGCCCGCTGCACGGGTTCGACGCCGAGTCCATCATTGCGTCAGACGCGCGCTTCTTCTTTTCTCTGGAAGCGCGCGATCCGCAGCTTTCGGCAACCGTGTATGAATTGAAATCATACCCGCCCGTCGCAGTGCGGTTCGGCATGCGCTACGCGGACGCCGTGACCAATGCGCCCAACGGCACTCCGATTGCGGACATGTCCCGCGTCAGTGTGCTTGAGCCAGATACGGACGGGGCGACGACGCCCATTGTTGGCTGGTCGACGCCGGAGGACGAAACGGTCGAGGCTGGCGAGGCATAGCGATTCAATGAGCTGCGGGGGCGCGGGCGCCGGGCGTGGGCTTGTAGTTGGAGAAAAGAAACGTCAGCGGTACGATGCAGAATGAGGCAATGGCGCAGAGACGAAATACATCGCCATACGCCAGGACTTCCGCTTGTGTGATGAACGTCTGATAGATCACGCCGGTTGCCGTGGAAGCGACGGTGTTTGCGGCATGGCCCTGCGATAGCAGCGTCGCCTCTGTCTGCTGCAGCAATGTCTTGAACGGCTGATAGAGGGGCGTCATCCAATCGGCAAGATGGGCCTCGCGCACTTGCAGGCGCTGCTGAATGAGCGCCGTCGCGGTTGAAATACCGATCGAGCCAATAACATTACGGAACATCGTGTAGAGCGCCGCGGCATCGCCGTTAAGGTCCCGCGGCACCGTCGAGTAGGCGATCGTCGAGATCGGCACGAACAGAAAGGCGAGCCCCGTGGTCTGGGCGATACGCATGAGCGCCAGGTGGCGGAACGCGATCTGCGGGACCAGAACACTCGAGAACAGGAGCGCGAACCCCATGGCCGTAAAGCCGAACGCGACCAGATAGCGTGTCGGGACCAGCGGCAGAATACGGGTCACGATCGGAATAAGCAGGATGATGACGACGCCGCCCGGTGACAAGATGAGGCCGGCCTGGGTCGCCGTGTAGCCAATCACCTGCTGGGCGAATTGCGGCATGACCACGGCGCTGGAATACAGCACAAAACTCATGCAACCGACGAGCGTGGCGCCAAGGGCGAAATTGCGGTTCATCAACACGCGCAGATTGACCACCGGGCGTTCCGTCGTGATCAGCCAGCCGACGGCGCCGAGGATGCCGAGGAAGGCGAGCAAAAACATGACACGAATGAAGGAGGAGCTGAGCCAGTCGGCATCCTGACCACGATCGAGCGCGACCTGCAGACTGCCGAGACCAAGCGTGATCAGCCCAATGCCGACATAGTCGATGCCGTGACTGCGGCGTTCCGTTACCCAGGGCGGATCTTCGACAAGGGCGCCGACGCCGATCACGCCGAGAATGCCGATCGGAATGTTGATGAAGAAAATCCAGCGCCAACTGATGTTGTCGGTGATGTAACCCCCGAGTGTCGGGCCGAGGATCGGCGCGACGACGGTCGCCACCGCGACGACGCCCATCGCCTGGCCGCGGCGATTGGCGTCGAACGTATCGAGCAGGATACTTTGCTGGTTCGGTTGCAGGCCGCCGCCGAAAAACCCTTGCGCGAGACGAAAAATGATCAGCTCCGGCAGGCTCTGTGAAAGGCCGCACAACAGACTGCAGACCGTGAACATACCGATACAAATCATGAAGTAGCGCTTGCGGCCGAACACGTCGGAAAGCCAGCCGCTGATCGTCAGCACGATACCGTTGGCAACGAGATAGCTGGTCAACGCCCAGGTGGCATCGTCGTAGCTCGACGAAAGACTGCCGGCGATGTGCGGTAGCGACACATTCACGATCGTCGTGTCCAGCACTTCCATGAAAGCGGCCACGGTGACGACGATGGCGATGATCCAGGGATTATGGCGCGGGCGCCAATCCGCGTGGTCGGCGCTGCCGCTCATTGCAGGTAAACGGTGGGATTGGCGGAGAGGCCGAGCGGCAGCGGTATCGACGGATCGAGGCCCTTATCGATGATGATCTTCACCGGCACGCGCTGCACGATCTTGACGAAATTGCCGGTGGCGTTTTCCGGCGGGAACGCGGTGAACTTGTTGCCGCTACCGAGTTGGATACTGTCCACATGGCCCGAAAGATTCAATTGTGGATAGGCATCGAGGGTGATCGAGACCCTCTGTCCCGGGCGCATGCGCTTCAACTGGTCTTCCTTGAAGTTCGCCGTTACCCAGACATCAGGCGAGACCAGGGACATGATCTGCACGCCCTGCTGCACATAGGTGCCGACCTCGACGTTGCGCTTGGTGATCCAACCATCCTGGGGCGCGCGCAGAACGCACCAATCGAGGTTCAGCTGTGCTTGTCGTACTGCGGCTTCCGCTTGCAGCATGCTGCCGCTCAGCTGTTTCACCTGCGCGCTCACCTCGCCGATATTGGGCTGAACGGGCGTCGCTTCCTCAACCGCCGCCTGCGCGGAGGCGATTTGCGCCTCGGCGCTGCGGAGCGCCGCGACCGCGTAGTCGATTTGCTGGCCGGTCGTGGCCGCGCGGGGCAGGCTTAGTTGCCGTTTTTCGTCTGTTTGTGCCTTGAAATAATCGGCCTCCGCCTGCTTCAACTGCGCCTGCGCGGCTGCCAGGCGTGCCGGGAAACTTACCCGCGCGATTTCAAGCCCGTGCTGCGACCCGGCAAGTTGGCCGCGGGCGGCGGCAAGCTGGCCCTGTGCCTGCTCAAGGGCCGCTTGGTAGTCCCGCGGATCAATGTGGATCAGCGGATCGCCGGCGTGCACGAAGCGGTTATCGTCGATATCCAGGCTGACAACATAGCCGTTGACGTGCGGTGCGATCGGCACGGCGCGCCCGTCGGTGTAAGCGTCATCCGTACTGGCTTCGTTCTTTGTCGCCTGCCAATACCAGAGGCCGCCGACGACCAGGGCGATCAGGACAATCACCATGCCGACGCGGACGAACGGCCGCGCGGCGTTGCGCTGCCGTTGCTGCACGTCCTCACGCGCCCGCTCCGGGGCTTCCCGTGTATCGCTGTCCGCCATCTGAAATCCCAACTAGTGGTGGCGGCTCGGCGAGCGACCCGTCCGGCCTTCTAAAATACGCTGGGAGCGGGGCGGGACAAGGCGACCAGCGGTTGAGGCGCCCGGAAACATACACGGCGTGCCGGCCATGGCCGGCGGCAGCGGAACCTAGTTTACGACGCCATAGGAAGGCGCGCCCAGGCCGGGGCAGGTGCAGCCACCGCCAACCGGCGATTTTGCCGGTGCCTGACAGCTGTACACGCCGGCATAGCAGGTTGTTCCATAAGCCACCGGCCCGCTGACACCGCTCTGGTTCTGCGCCTTTGGAATGGGCGTAGCCGCCGGCGGATAGTACGGCGGCGGGGCGTAGTAAGGCGGATAATAGTATGGGTAGTAGGGCGGATAATACGCCGGCGGCGTAACCACCACCGGCGGAACGCCTATCCAAACGCCGCCGCGCCACCAGGCGGCGGCCGGTGTCGCGATAGACGCGAGCGAGCCCGCCAGCACGAGCGCGGACAGAATGCGTTGTCGCGGCGAGAATGAAGACATGTCGAACCTCTGCTCTCTGTGAGTCCCAGGCCCTGCCGGCTTTCGCTGGATGTGTAGCCCGGTGCGCGGCGACGCAAGGGCCGTGGTTAGTTACGGAGTGTTGCCGTTTGAATCGCCGAAATCTGGATCCGTAAACGTAAACAGGTTGGGGGCGAACGCGCCGCCCAACACCACGTCGGAAAGCCGAATTTCGGTCTGCCGGCCTTCAGCGTCGATGACGCTCCATCCCAGCAAAGCGAGCGGCGCTGCATTCAGGAAAAGCGTGAGGCTGCCGTCGCCCGGGGAGGCGGTTCGGACGACTGTTATATGCAGTTCGGCGCCGAAGTGCCGGAATCCGGTCAGCGTCACGTCCCCACTCAACGTAATTTTGTCGCGCAACAGCAGGCCGAGCGGCGTCTGGTCCATGGGAATGGTGGTGGTCTGGTCCAACTGATTGTCACGGAAGATGACAACGCCGTGGCCGGCGACCAGCAGCAAGGGGCTCGGCTGGTCATATTGGAAGCGCATACGGCCTGGGCGATCGAGCCACGCGGTGCCGGTGGTCACACCGCCATCGGGGCCGGTCTGCGTGAAGCGCGCCTTTAGCGTGCGGATGCTGTTCAGATAGGTCTCGGCCGCGTGGAGTGTCGCCGTGTCAGCCGCATTCAGCGTGGTCGGCTGCATGTCTGCGGCGTCAAGGGGCATTGGCGGCAGCAAAACCAGGGCGGGGAGGAGGAGGAGCCACTTCATGCCGCGCATGTGGCACCCGCGCTCGCAGCCTGCAAACGGGCCTTAGCCGCCTCGGGCAAAGCCGAACTGGCAGGCAGCCATGGTGATTTCGCCAGGTGTACACCCGGTTCGGTTGCGCCAGGGCCGCAGGTGTGCAGAAAATTGAGGTTGAAAGCGCTATTTTTCGTAGTAACACACAAAAAATGCTACACGATGTCGCTGGCCGTCCGTAAATGACAATGAGTTAGCATGCTGAAGGGCAGTTCATGGCGGCTGGAGCAGTAGCCGAGGCATTGGCGCCGCGGGTAGTGCCGCGTCAGCGCCGCGCGATAGAGCGCAGGCGCGCGATTTTAAATGCGACGCTGGCCCTGCTGGAGGACCATGGCGTTGACGGCATTACGACGTCCCTGATCGCGGCACGCGCGGGGGTGCCGGTGGCTTCCGTCTACGGTTACTTCCCAAATAAGATGGCGGTGATCGCTGCGCTCATGCACGACGCCATGGCCGAAGTGGATGGACGGATGGAGCGGCTGCTGGCGGCAGCGACCGATGCCGAAGGGGTGGCGCGGGCGATCGACCTGGCCATCGACACGGTAATCGAAGGCTACCGAGCCATGCCGGCACGGCAACGCCTGTTCAGTGCAGTACGCGGTAACGAAGCGCTCGACCCAGTCGCGCGGGCTTCCGACGCGCGCATGACGACAGCATTGATGTCGTCCATGCTGGCGGTGCGGCCGGAAATAAGACGGGTTCGCGCGCGCGCTGTGGCGCAAACCGTGGTGCAGACGTTCACCGCCCTGCAAGAAGGGGTGCTGACCTGCACCGATCCCGAGTTGATCATCGCACTCGTCGCGGAGTGGCGGGCCCTCATCAAATCGTATTTGCTGCCGCTGACCAGCGGCTTGACGGAAGCAGCTTCGTTCTCCGAGGATAAGGAAGAAAAAAGAATTATGTTGAGCCCTATCGGCGCTTGATAAGTTCAGCGGCACAATAGGTCGAGCGTGGAAATTTACGCACCGGGCGAAGCAAGAAGTATTTCTTTTTAGAAAAAAGAAACAAAAAACTTTTGACCTTCGCTCGAAGCAGCTGTGGCCAAATGTGGAATCGGCGCTGCCCTTAACAGGTAAAAGTTTTTTGGTTCTTTTTTTCAAAAAAGAACTCTTTCTTCGCGTTTATCCGTTCTTCTAACGAATCGCTCTTAATACGGTTTGATATCAGATGGCAATGCGCACCCCAAGCTCCACAACGCGATCGCTTGGAATGCGAAAGAATTCCGTTGCTGAAACCGCGTTGCGCGCCATCAGCAGAAAAAGCCACAAGCGCCAGAGCGAAAGCTTCGGTGCCATGGCGCGCACGACGGTTTCACGGCCGAGGAAGTAGCTGGCTTGCATGGGATCGTATTCGACGCCACTGCCCTTCAGTTCCGCGAGCGCTTTTGGCACGTTCGGACTTTCCATGAAGCCATATTGCAGTTTCACGCGATGGATGCCCGGCGCGAGCTGTTGGACCTCGGTGCGACGGGCGGGGCCGGCCTCCGGTTCATCCAGCGTCGTGACGGTAACGAATAGGACTTTTTCGTGCAGCACTTTGTTGTGCTTGAGGTTGTGCAGTAACGCACTTGGCACGTAGTCTGGTTGACCGGTCAGAAATACCGCCATGCCGGGAACGCGTAACGTGCGGGACTGGGGCAGGCGCGCCAGAAAGCTGGCAAGCGGCAGACTGTCCTGCCGCCAGCGTTGCGTCATCAGATCACGGCCCTGCTTCCAGGTGGTCATCATGATCATCAGACAGCCACCCAGGGCGAGCGGTACCCAACCACCTTCCACGACTTTCAAGCTGTTCGCAGCGAAGAATGTGCCGTCGATCAGCAGAAAACCGCCCCAGACGAGGATGGCGGCCCAGCGCGGCCACCCGAACTGGCGGCGGAACACGGCGGTTGCCAGAATGCAGGTGCAGATAAAGGTGCCGGTGACCGCGATGCCGTAGGCCGAACCGAGCGCGGCGCTGCTCTTGAAGGAGAACACCAGGATGAGCACGCCGATCATGAGAGCCGTGTTCACCTGCGGGACGAAGATCTGGCCCTCCTCCATCTGACTGGTGTGACGCACCGTCATGCGCGGCAGGAAACCAAGCTGCATGCATTGCCGCGAGATCGAAAAGGCACCGGAGATCAAAGCCTGGCTGGCGATGACAGTGGCGGCGGTGGCGAGCACGACCATGGGCAGCCGCAGCGGCGGCGGGACCGCCAGGTAGAAGGGGTTCGCGGCGGCTTTCGGATCCGCAATGATCAGCGCGCCTTGGCCGAAATAATTCAGCAAGAGAGCGGGAAGGACAAAGAACAGCCAGGCGAGACGAATCGGGCGGGCTCCGAAATGTCCCATGTCGGCGTAGAGCGCTTCCGCGCCCGTCACCGCCAGGACCACCGCGCCGAGCACGGCGAATGCGAAGCCGCCGTGGTGCACGCAGAAAATTACCGCGTACTGCGGCAGTACTGCGGCGATGACGCCCGGATTGTGAGCGATCTGTATTGCGCCCAATGCGCCGATGGACGTGAACCATACGACCATGACCGGCCCGAACAGCTTGCCCACCGTACCGGTGCCGCGGCTTTGCACAGCGAACAACGCGACGATGATCACGGCCGCCAGCGGCAGAACTATGGTTTCCGCCTGAGGCAACGGGACAGCGATGCCCTCGATTGCCGAGAGGACGGAAATGGCAGGCGTAATCACGCCGTCGCCAAACAGCAGGCAGGCCCCACCGATGCCCAACAACGCAATGGTCGCTCGCACCCTTGGGTTGACCGCGGTGCGCTGTGCCAACGCCATAAGGGCGAGGATACCGCCCTCGCCCCGATTGTCAGCCCGCATGACCAGCAGAACGTATTTGACGGTCACGATGAGAAACAGCGACCAGAATATCAGCGAGAGGCAGCCAAGAATTTCGCCGATGGTCGCGTGCTGATCCGGAAACAGCGCAAGCACGCTTTGCACGGCGTAGAGCGGGCTGGTGCCGATGTCGCCATAGACAACACCGAGCACGCCGATAAGCGCGCCGAATGCGAGGCCGGGGCGCGCCGGTTTCGTTGCAGGGGCGGCGGCAGCGAGCACGGTCATGGTATTACCGCCCCTGCCGGGCCAATATGCGAATCACACATGTGAAGGTGCCTGCGCATGGCGGAAGCCCAGTGTCGGAGCCGCCAGGGCGATAAGGGACGCGGCGCAATACGCTCGCCGCGAGGTCAGCGCAAGCGGAACATGCTGCGAGTGCGAAGGCGTGCAATCACGGCTTCGGCGAGACGACGCCCGCGGGCGCCGAGAGCCAGTCGTGGATGCAACGTAAACCAATGCAGCATCTCGCCGCCATTTCGGGCGAGTGTCGCCTTGTAGCGGCTGGCACCGGCGAGCAGATCGTAGAGGCGGGCGCCCTCGGCGCGGTAAAGCTCGATAGCGAGCGCATGGCAGACAAGCCCAGGCTTCTCCTGTGCCGTCCGCGGGGCCGAGAGGCCGGTCTGGTAGCAACAAACATGTCCTTCATGCCGCAGGCAGTAGAGCAGGCCGATCGTGCGGTCGGCGGCGGTGACGCGCAGCAGATCCAGCTCACCGCGAGGATGCGCCGCGGCGATGAGCTTAGCGTGAAAATCGGACGCGGACGGGGTCGCGAAAGCGCCCTGTTGGCCTCGCTTCTGCCACGTCGTCCGGTGCAAGGCAGCCAGTTCCGCAAAATACCGCTCGGCGGTCCGCAGGTCGGTCGCCCGCTGAATGGCCAGCGTTGTCCCGTAAAGCCGCATTGCACGCCGGAGTTGCGCGCGCGCATTGGCGGTGAGGCCATCGATAAATGCGCCGGTCAATTGTCCGAGCTCGACGGCGGGCGCGAGACGATCCTGACGCCTGGTGACGATGCCGGCCCGCGACGCCGCACGTAGCTGGCTGTCGCCGACGCCCGGTAGAACTAACGGCGAAATAGCCGCGAGCCAGCGCAGGGCAGGAACCAGCAGGTGCGACGCGTCGGGGCGGATCAGGAAACCGTTATGCTCGATAAAAATACCGTCCTGTTCGGGATCGCCCACTTCATGCAGGTGTAGGCGGTGGGGCGTGCGGTTAAGGAGCGCCAAAGCGACGATTTCGCCCGCTAAACGGGCGACGAAAAGATGCGGCGCCGGGAAGCGTGCCGCCACCGCGGCAACGACGCTCCAGGTAAGAAATGGCGAGGCATTGGCCTCTAGCGCGCGCCAGACGGGTTCGACTGCAGCCAGATCGGCAACCGGCTCAAGCGTAAAGGAGGGCGGCGGAGCGGTTAGCGTGCTTCCCTTCGCCATGCGGCCAATGCCAATCCCAGCAGAAGCGGCAAGGCCGCCCAAGGGGGAACAAGCGGTGTGGTATCCACGCCCGTCAAGAGATGCGCCTCACGCCGCCGCAGCCCTATCCAGCCTGGTCCGGCGGCAGTGTCGCGCGCGCCGACGCGGAGCAGGCGCGGCGGCCCGTCGGCACCAAGCCAGGTGATGCCGCCGCCGCTGGCGCGCACCAGCGGCCCGATGAGATCAGCAGTGGCGCGCAGATCCGCGAATTCGAGCGGATTGTCCTGACCGGCCGCGGCAAACGCAGTGTGACCGCCCTCCTCGACGCGCCAGACACCGGGCGCGGCGGCGTCCATCGCCCCCTCGGCCTCGCCGGGTGAGGTTTGTTTGAGCTGGAGTTGCTGGTCGAAGCCGGTCGGGGCAACGATCTTCGCAACGGCCTCCGCATGGCCGGCGATGGTGCGGCGCTGGACGATGAGGCGCTTGTTGTCGATCCGCGCGCTCAGCCGGTCCTCATCGAGCTCTGGTTCGCCCATGAGCCAGTGCGCCACGCGACGCAGCAGTTCAGCCTGCGGGCCACCGCCCTGGTAGCCACGGCTCCAGAGCCAGATCTGATCGGAGAGCAGCAAGGCCACGCGGCCCTGATCTACATGGCTCAGCACCAGAAGCGGCGTTCCGGTGGGGCCGGTCATTAGGACCTGCCCGGACACGCCCTCCGTTGCAATAGCCCGGAACCAGCTGCCCCAGGTCGGAGCCGCGTTGCCGGCGTTCGCACCCACAAGCCCGGCCGTGACCGGATGACGCGCGCCGAGCGCCGTTACGACAGGCCGGAACTGGCCGGTGATGACGCCCTCGCCGTCAGATACGGCATGCGCCGGCAGGATTTCGGTGAGCGGCGTCTGGTCGAGGCTGCTTTGGCCGGCGAATTCCGGCCCTGCCGTGAGCAGCAACGCACCACCGCGACGCACATAGTCGGCGATATTGCGGAGATAGGCGTGCGGCAGGATGCCGCGATCGGTGAAACGATCGAGGATGATGAGATCGAAGCTGTCGAGCTTCTCCTGGAACAGCTCGCGTGTGGGAAAGGCGATCAGCGCGAGTTCATTGAGCGGTGTCAGATCGTCGCGTTCCGGCGGGCGTAGGATTGTGAAGTGAACGAGATCCACGGCGGGATCCGATTTCAGCAAGCGGCGCCAGGTGCGCTCATCGAGCGTCGGTTCGCCGGAGACCAGGAGAACACGAAGCCGGTCGCGGACCCCGTTGATCTGCACGACCGCGCGGTCATTGAGGGGCGAGGCCTCGCCGGGGGGCGAGTTGGTCGAGAATTCGAGGACCGTCGGGCCGGCGCGGGTGATGTCGATCGGCATGGTTTGGACGGCGCCGACCGGCACGGTCCGGATCTGTGGCGGCGTGCCGTCACGCCGGAGCGTGAGCGTGGCTTCGCCGCCGGGAGCGCCGTGGCCGACATCCTCGACGACCACGCGTAAATTCAATGTGCGGCCGACGATGCCGTAGCTGGGCGCCTCCAGGATGCGGACACGGCGGTCCCATTCCTCGTGGCGTGCCGGAATAAGGACGTGCAGGGGTGCGGAGGGGGGCTTGGCGGGAAGATCGTGCACCTGGCCGTCGGTGATGGCGATAATGCCGGCGAGGCGATCGGCTGGTATGTCGGCAAGCGCGCGCTGGGTTTCGGCCCAGAGCAGGGTGCCGTCGCCGCCGTGCTCCGGCACGCTCACTTGCCGCAGTTCGAGGTCGGGGATGCGGGCCGCCTGGGCGCGCACGTTGGCGGCTGCCGCGTCGGCGAGTTCTGTCCGATTGCCCACCTGCATGGAGGCCGTGCGGTCCACGACGAGCAAGGCGATATCGCGCAGGCCCTGGCGCGTTTCCCGCACCAGCATCGGGCCGGCAAGCCAGGCAAGCAGCAAGGCAAGCGAGGCCGCCCGCAGGCCGGCGCCACGGGCGCGACGCCAGATGCCGAGAGATACCGCCGCGATGGAGAGTAGCGCCAGCAGCACGAGCCACGGGACTGGCAGTGCGGGATCGAAGCGCAGCGCGGCAATCGCCTGGGTCATGTCGCATCATGCCCCTGGCGGGTTGCGAATGGCCAGGGCCTCGGTTGCGCGTGACCGAGTTGTCATCGGCGTGTTGGCGTGGCCCATTCGCCGCGCCGCCGGGGCACGCTCCCGCCGGCGAGGAGGGAATATGAGCCTGACATTGTATGATGCATCCGTGCCGGTCTTTGTACGGATGTTCGGTAATTTGTCCGCGATCCTTAAGAAGGCGGAGGAAGATGCGACGAAGCGTGGCATCGAGCCGGCGGTTTTGTTGCAGGCGCGGCTTGCGCCGGACATGCATCCGCTCACGCGCCAGGTGCAGATAGCGAGCGACGCGGCGAAAGGTGGCGTCGGGCGGTTGGCCGGCGTTGACGTGCCGAGTTTTCCGGACGTCGAAACGAGCTTCGCCGAGTTGCAGGAACGGATCGGCAAAACGGTTGGGTTTGTGCAGAGCGTCGAGGCGGCGCGGTTCGACGGCGCGGAAAGCCGCCAGGTTACTTTGAAATTGCCCAGCCGGGAGCTGTCATTTACCGGTCAGCAATTCCTTTTTCACGTCGCGCTGCCGAACTTCTTTTTTCATGTGACAACCACTTACGACATCCTGCGCCACAATGGTGTCGCGTTGGGGAAAATGGATTTTCTGGGCGGACTCTAGGGGTTAATTGGTCGCGGTCCAGGCGGCGAAAGGAAGGGCTTCTTTTTTGAAAAAAAGAAGCAAAAAACTTTTGCTCCTGGTGCCGCGGCAAACATAGCGCTCTCCGCGACAGATAAAGGTTTTTTGCTTCTTTTTTTCAAAAAAGAACTTCTTCCTTCCTGCCGTTTTATCGTTGCGCTTTCGGTGCGAGCATCAGCGCGCCGACAGGTCCAGCAGTCCGGCGAGACCGGCTTCTGTTCCGAAAGCGAGACGGGTACCATCCGGGCTCCAGGCGAGTGCCGACACTGGTGAGGGGCCGCCTTCATTGAGCACGATCACGCGCCGCGTGGAAATCTGCGCCAAAATGAGCGCGCCATTGGCGTAGCCGGCCGCCACGAGTTCATCCTTGGGATGGCAGGCGATCCTGGTGCACAGGATGCCTTCGATCTGCGCCAATTCGAGCGGCGGCTTGCCGGTCGGGCCGCCGCCGAAAAAGGGCCATAGGACAATTGCGTCGGCGCCTGAACTCGCAAGATAGCGGCCATTGTGGGTGAAGGCGAGTGATTCGGTTTTTGCCGGGTAGCCGCTCATGCGCATATGCTGGCCATCGGGCAGGCGCCAGCCATGCAGGGCGTTTTCCTGCATGGCGGTGACGACCGCCTCCGCCGCGGGATGGATGGCGATGCCGGTGTGGCTGCCTTTCCATTCGAGAAGACGCGGGGTTTCCGACTTGGATGCGATGAACCAGAGGGAAGCACCGTTGTAATGCGCGGCGGCGATTCGTTTGCCGCGTGCATCGAAGGCGATGCCGGTGACGGTGGAAGGGTGCGACAGCGCCTTCAGGCGCTCGCCGTGCAAATCGAAGAGGTGCACCTGCCGGCCGGCCGCGCAGGCAATGAGGCCGGCCCGTGATTCGGCAAAGCTGGCGACGTGCTCGATCCATTTACCGCCGCTGGCGAAGATCAAGTGTGGCTCTGCCGATGTCGCGACGCGGAAGAGCTGGCCGTCGTCGCCGGCGCTCACAAAGCCGGTGGGCGCCGCATCGGCGCTGAGGGCGAGTACCGCGCCGTCGTGCAACGCAATGCTCTGCCAATCACCATTTCCGGTAACCGGCGCCAGATGCAGACTGCCGTCGCCGAGCGCGAACGCGGCGGTGCTGCCGGCACGATCGAAACAGGTCACCGTGACGTTGGCGTCCAACGTGCGAATTGTGCCGCGCGTCGCAAGCAGCGATGAAGGTGCATCGGCGAGGCTCATGCCGCTACCTGGCACGCTTCAAAGCCACGCCGCAATTGCGGCCGATTGAGATCGCGGCCGATGAACACGAGACGCGATTTTTCTTCTGCGCCCGCCAACGTTTCCTGGTAGTCGCCATCCGCCATCATGTGCACGGCCTGAAAGGCGAAACGGCGCGGCTCGCCGGCGACATGCAGAATGCCCTTGGTGCGCAGCAGATCCTGCCCCTTTTCCTGCAGCAGGGTGGCCATCCATTCCTGAAATTTCTGCATATCGATGGGGCGGCTGACTTCGAAGCTGGCGCTGTAGATGCCCTCCGTGTGGTCATGTTCGTTGCTGTCGAGGAATACGGGATCTATATCGAGAATGCGCGAGAGATCGAATGCACTCTGATGCAGGAGGCTTTCGATCGGCACGTCGGCGCGGGTGGCGCGCACGATGCGCGCGAGCGGGTTTACCGCGCGGATACGCGTTTCCACGGCGTCGGCTTCGGCGTTCGATACCAGATCGAGCTTGTTCAGCACGATGATGTCGGCGAAGGCGAGCTGCGCCGAGGCTTCGGCGCTGTCGGCCAGCCGGGCCGGCAGGTTCTTCGCGTCAGCAACCGTGACGATGGCGTCCAGGCGGGTGCGGCCGCGGACCGTTTCATCCACGAAGAAGGTTTGCGCGACCGGCGCGGGATTGGCGAGACCAGTGGTTTCGACGATGATGCCGTCGAATTTCTTCGCGCGCTTCATGAGACCGCCGATGATGCGGATCAGGTCGCCGCGCACGGTGCAGCAGATGCAGCCGTTATTCATTTCGAAGACTTCTTCGTCGGCGTCGACGATCAGGTCATTGTCGACGCCGAGTTCGCCAAATTCGTTTATGACGACAGCATAACGCCTGCCGTGGTCGGTGGTGAGGATGCGGTTCAGCAACGTGGTCTTGCCGGCGCCGAGGAAGCCGGTGAGTACGGTGACGGGAACAAGCGAGTCCGACATGACGGGTCCTTGGTTTGAAGAAGGAAGTGTTCTTTTTTGAAAAAAAGAACCAAAAAACTTTTGTCTGTTTCGGGGCAGCACCCGTTTCCACGTGTTTGAGCTAGGGGTTGGGCACCAAGAGCAAAAGTTTTTTGTTTCTTCTTTTCAAAAAAGAAATACTTCCTTTCTGGATCAAGAGATCAAGCTCCACGGCCGTTAGTATTAGATTTCGTATTTCTCAATGAGCCAATCCGATGGCTCCGCGGCCGCCGCGCGATACCAGTCATCGACCAGCGGATGCGCGCGCACCGCCGCGCAATAGGCCAATGTGGGCGCGGAAAGGGCAGGCTGATAGGTGAGGAAGCGCGTGACCACGGGCGCGAACATCGCGTCGGCGGCGTTGAAACCGCTACCGTAAAGATAGGGGCCGGCGCCGCCGTGGGCGCTGCGCGTCTCCGCCCAGATGGCTTCGACGCGCGCGATGTCGCTGAGCGATTCGGGCGTCTGGCCGCGGCCAGGAAGGGTGCGGCAGACATTCATCGGCATGGCTTGCCGCAAGGCCCGGAACCCGGCGTGCATTTCCGCGGCAATGGATCGGGCGTGGGCGCGCGCGACGCGCTCGGCGGGCCAGAGCGAAGGCGCGAGCTCCGCGACATATTCGGCAATGGCAAGCGATTCCCAGATACGCGCGCCATCATGTTCCAGGTACGGCACAAGATTGGCGGGTGTCGTACCCTGCAGTGCGGCAGTAACGCCGCCGGCCAACGGTATGACCGTTTCCGCGACATCAAGCCCGGCAAGGCGCACCAGCAGCCAGCCGCGGAGGGACCAGCTTGAATAGCGCCTGTTTCCGATAACTAGCCTGCCGCTGCTCATCGACCGATCCGCTCCCTGTCGGCGTCTAAACACTCATGCGAGTGGCGCGGGTCAAGGGCGCGCTTTGCAGCAGCCGCAGCCGCGTTTATGCAGCGCCTATGACTGATCAAGTGACATATGCCGACTTCGAGAAGCTGGACATACGCGTGGGCACGGTCGTCGATGCGCGGCCGTTCCCGGAGGCGAAAAAGCCGGCGCTGCAACTCTGGATCGACTTCGGACCTGACATTGGCGTGAAAAAATCGTCCGCGCAGATCACCGTGCATTACAAGCCCGATCAACTCATTGGGCGCCAGGTATGCGCGGTCGTGAATTTTCCGCCGCGGCAGATCGGCCCCTTTCTCAGCGAGGTGCTGACTCTGGGTTTACCGGGCGACGAGGGCGAGGTCGTGCTCGCCAAGCCGGACTTCAAGGTGCCGGACGGCGGACGGCTGTTCTGAGGGCGTGCGCCACGGTTGGCGACAGATGATCGTGGCAAGCACAGACATCGGACTCGCGGTTTGGCGTGAGTGACGCACGCTCCGCGAGGATGAGCGGCGCCGGGCGGCCCCCCTATGCCGCTTGGCTGCCGCTGCTGCTGGGCTTCCTGCAGGCGGTGGGGCCAATGTCGATCGACATGTACCTGCCGGCTTTTCCGAATATCGAGGCTGAATTCCATGCAGCACCGGGGGCGGCGCAACTCACACTGGCGACCTGGATACTGGGCCTTTCCTTTGGGCAATTGCTCACCGGCGCGCTCGCAGACAGGTTTGGCAGGCGCCTGCCGCTGCTGTGCGGCACTGCCGTCTATACGTTCGCCTCAATCGGCTGCGCGACAGCGCCCTCGATAGGCTGGCTGGCGGTGTGGCGGTTCATGGCCGCGATCGGTGGTTCGGCCAGCATGATCGTGCCGCGGGCGGTGGTGCGAGACATTAGCGAGGGCCACGAGGCCGCCCGCCTGATGTCTCGCCTGATCCTCATTCTCGGCGTTGCGCCGATCCTGGCGCCGAGCCTGGGCGGGCTCGTTCTGCAAATGGCGTCGTGGCGGGGCATTTTCTGGATTACCGCCGCGTACGGGTTGATCGGCTTGCTGCTTTCGGCGTGGCTACTGCCGGACACGCTTGAACCTGTGCGCCGGGTTCATCTGCGTCTGGCGAACATGCTCGCGCGTTACGGTCAGATACTTCGCGAACGCGGCTTTCTCACCCATACGCTGATGCTCGCCTCGGCAAGTTTCGCTTTGTTCGCCTACCTTGGCGGATCGCCGACAACCTTCATTGGCACCTATCACCTCACGCCGGGCCGCTTTGCCATCGTGTTCGGCGCAGTGGCCGCGACCTACGTGCTGTTTTCGCAAGGAAACGTATATGCGACGCGCCGGCTGGGACTCGATCTTACGCTTCGCGTGGCGAGTAGTCTTTACCTGGTGCTCGCGGCGTTGTTACTTGGTTTGACACTGAGCGGTAGGGGTAACGTCCTTAGCATGGCGGTGGTGCTGGCGCTCACCCAGGGGTTGACGGGATTTATCAGCCCGACCGCGACGGTGGGCGCGCTCGCGCACCACGCCGCGCATGCCGGCAGTGCCTCAGCCGTCATGGGCACTTTGCAGTTTCTTATCGGCTGCAGCAGTGGCTTCCTGATCGCGTGGCTCACCAACGGAACGCCCGTGCCGATGGCCGGGCTTATGGCGGCCGGGGCATGCAGCATGAAGCTCGCCGATCTTTGCCGGCCGCGGCGCCCGGGCCCCAGCGCCCTGCATCCGATCGCACCGCGGCCGCCGTAAGGGACAATGGGTTACAGCCGATGCGACAGGAAGGCAGTGAGAAAACGTGACGGAGACCGAAGGGGATATCGCGTCCGAGGCGTTGCTGGCCCGCTGCGGAGCGGGCGACAGCGGGGCATTCAAGCTACTCTACGACCGGCACGCGCCGCGCCTTTATGCCATCGCACTGCGGATCGCGCGCCAGCCCGGCGCCGCCACGGATGCGCTCCAGGAAGGCTTCCTGCAAATCTGGCAGAATGCCCGTTT
The DNA here is from genome assembly GCA_035507235.1 of Acetobacteraceae bacterium. Lineage (GTDB taxonomy): Bacteria > Pseudomonadota > Alphaproteobacteria > Acetobacterales > Acetobacteraceae > CAJCIS01. The sequence goes on along the minus strand of DATJOH010000106.1, from coordinate 1,517 downwards.
GTTCGATCCGGCACGCGGTCCGGCGGTTGCATGGATGACGGCGCTGGTGCGGTACCGGGCACTGGATTTGCAGCGCCGTAGAGGGCCCGAAACAGCGGCGTTGGACGACGTGCCGACGGAAGATGCGACCATAATGCTGCAACGCATCGAAGCCAGCGCGGATGGACGTGCGCTCCGACAATGCATGGAGCGGCTGGAGCCTGCGCGACAGCGTCTGGTCGTGCTCGCTTTCGTCGAGGGTTATTCCCACGCGGAGTTGGCGATGCGATTGGCGACGCCGCTTGGCACGATCAAATCATCGATCCGGCGCGCTTTGGCCAGCTTGCGGGAGTGCCTGCAGGGATGAGCGATGCGCCCGAAGATCGTGCCGGACTGTACGTGCTCGGCGTTCTCGACGATATCGAAATGGCGGAGGTTCGTCGGGACGCGGCGCAGAATCCGACGCTAGCGGCGTCAATCGCAGACTGGGAGCGCCGTCTGGCACCTCTTGGCGAAATGGCGGGCGAAGTCCCGCCGCCAGCCTCTGTCTGGACCGCGCTTGAACTCGCCATTGGCCGGCTGCAACGGCCGGTCGCGGCAGCCTCCGCCGTCGGCGACCGAGCGGCGTGGCAGGGCGCGGCGCGGCGTTGGCGTAGCCTGGCATTCGGGTCGATGGCTTTGGCCGCGAGCGCGGCAGGGTTGCTTCTATGGCGCGTGGCGCACGAGGCAGCCCAACCGCCGGCGCGCTACGCCGTGGTTTTGCCCATGCAGGGCAAGATCGGCGGGTGGTTGATCGAAGTGCGCCCAAATGGCGAGGTGCGCGCCGTGGCGCAGGGTGGGGTGAGCCACCCGGACAATAAGGATTTCGAGCTATGGGCGCTCGCGGAACGGGCCACCACGCCAGAGCCGTTGGGCGTGTTGCCAGTCGGCTCGGCTGCCATTTCGCTCCATCCGAGGCCGCTGCCCAAGGCACCGTTCGAGCTGCTTGTCAGCTTGGAGCCCAAGGGCGGCTCGCCCACCGGCCTACCGACGGGACCGGTAATGTTTGCCGGCGAAATCGCGGAACCGCATGGATAGTCACGCGGCTTTCCGAGGAGCAGGAGCACCATGTTTCGCGACGAAGTCCGCAACGGTGCGTAATGCGGCGGCGGCGCCGGGGACCATCCTGAACAGCGGATAAACATGTGGCTTGCCTGGGGCCGCGAGTTCCGTGAGGGGTGTGCCGGTATTGCGCAGCTTGGCGGCAAAACGCGCAGCATCGGCCGTCAGGATCTCGGCGGTTGAATAGACCAGCATCGTCGGCGGAAGTTCCAGACATTGATCGAACAGGGGCGAGGCGCGACGGTCCGTCGGATCTTCTCCCTGCAGGTAGAGGCCGCGCATGCGGGTGAGTATTTTCACCGAAAGCATGGCATAGGACGATGCATTCTCGCTCATGCTGCGACCTGACAACGTCATGTCCAGCCACGGTGAAAACAAAATAAGGCCGTCGGGCCGCCGGTGGCCGCGCGCAATCGCGGCTTGCACCGCGGCAAGGG
>DATJOH010000105.1:0-5737 GCA_035507235.1 Acetobacteraceae bacterium | reverse complement strand
GGATCTGCGGACGACCATTACGGAATTGGAGAAACGCATGCGCACCGCCGCCGCGAACCTGGAATTCGAGGAAGCGGCGCGGCTGCGTGACGAAATCAAGCGGCTGGAAGCGCTGGAACTGGGGCTGGAGCCGCCGCCGGCCCCGACACAGATACGCGCCCGCCGCGATCGAACGCCGGAGCCTATGGGACCTGGAGGCGGCGGGTATGACCCAGCGAAAATGAAACGCGGCCGGCGGCGTCAGGGGCGAGGGTAAGAGGAAGGCTTCTTTTTTGGTAACCGCTCGGTAGGGCGAAAAGGAGAAAGGCAAGGAAGGACTTCTTTTCTGAAGAAAAGAAGCAAAAGACTTTTATCAGGTGCGTCCAACAGCCAGTCCAAATCGGCGGATTCGGATGCCAGCCGCAACGGATAAAAGTTTTTTGGTTCTTTTTTCAAAAAAGAACTGCTTGCCTTCCTTTCTTACCGCCGCGTTTTGCCGAGCATGCGCGCACGCAACGCACCCAATGCATCATTGAGCGGCCCGGGCGGCAATCCCTCCACCTTCTGTATCGGCGCCATGGCAGGCGTCGCGACCCTGACCGGGGGCAAGCTCGTCAGTTGTGTGAAGCGCACCCGTTCGACGAGGCGCGTGCCGAGGTGCGCGTTAATGCGCTCCGCCAGCGCCGCGGCGGCGTGCTGCAGCTCCATGGCGACGGGGCCGGAACAGGCGATCGTCAGTTGCCCGCGCGAAAAGCGGCGCGGTGCCGTCTCGGCGGCGAGGCGCGGGCCCACGATCGCCGACCATTCGGTCATGAGGTCGACGCCCGCGGGCGAGCGCCGCTTGAAGCTGGCGCGCGTCAGCGGGGGCACAAGCTGCGCCAGCGGCAGGGCGACGAAGGTTCGCCGCGCCGCCCAATCTTCCGCCGTTGGCACGTCTCGTTTACCCATGCCGCTTATCCATGCCGGGGCGCCCCCATGCTGACCGTACACCACCTCAACAATTCACGCTCACAGCGCGTGCTCTGGCTGCTCGAGGAACTCGGTGTTCCTTACGAGATTCGCCATTATCAGCGCGATGCCAAGACCATGCTGGCGCCGCCGGAGCTGCGCGCGGTGCATCCGCTCGGCAAATCGCCGGTGATCACGGACGCGAGCCACACCATCGCGGAGACCGGCGCCATCGTCGAATACATTGTCGAGCTCTATGGCCAGGGGCGCCTCACGCCGGCACCCGGCACGCCGGAGCAATTGCGCTACCGCTACTGGCTCCACTTCGCGGAGGGCAGCGCCATGCCGCCGCTGGTGATGACCCTGGTATTCGGAGAGGTGCCGAAGCGTGCCCCCGCACTGGTGCGGCCGGTGGCCCGGATGATCGCGAAGACCGTGCAGGAGAGCTTCCTGCGGCCAACGATCGAGGCGCAACTCGACCTGATGGAGGCGGAACTGAACCGCTCAGCCTATTTCGCGGGCCCAGACCTGACGGCGGCAGACGTGATGATGAGCTTCCCGGTTGAAGCAGCGGGCAGCCGGGGCGGCCTCGGTACACGGCCGTATCTCAAGGCGTGGCTGCAGGGCGTGCAAGCCAGACCCGCTTATCAACAGGCGCTGGAGAAAGGCGGTCCCTACGCCTACGCGTGATCATTTGTCAGAGCGCCTACGACCAGCTGTTCTGACGACTGATGACTGACGCTGGCCTTCCTTAAGTTTCCTGGTGTACGGCGAACCGATGGCACTTGGGCCGCGTTTAGAGTTTCGACAGTCGCAATCGCTCGTCATGACGCCGCAGCTGCGTCAGGCGATCAAACTGCTGCAGCTTTCCAACCTCGAAGTCGCCGCGTTCGTCGAGGAAGAACTCGAGCGCAATCCGTTGCTCGAACGGGATGAGCGGCCGGAATTGCCGCCCGAGCGCCCGGCGCTCGACCAGCAGGAGAAGCCGGCGCCGGAGGGTACGGATACGGCCGACCTGGTCGGTGCGGCCACCCTTCCAGAAGAGTCGGCCGCGCCGCTGGACGGCGAGTACGATGGCTATGAAGCATTCGGCCAGGCGGATGGCGTCCGCGCCACGGGCGGGGCCGGCGGCAGCTTCGAGACCGACGAGCGCGGTATCGAGGAGACACTCGAAAACCGGCCGTCGCTCCGCGAACATCTGAGCGAACAGATGCGCCTGACCTTCGAGGATCGTCAGGAGCGGCTGATTGGCGCCACGCTGATTGCGCTGCTGGACCCGGCGGGCCGGCTGACGGCGGAACCTGCCGAAATAGCGCACGCGTTGGGCACCGACATTGAGACGGTGGAAGCGGTGCGGACCCGCATGATGGCGTTCGACCCGCCGGGGCTTTTCGCGCGGACGCTTGCGGAATGCCTCGCCGCCCAGTTGCGCGAAAAGAACCGGCTTGATCCCGCGATGGCGACGCTGCTGGAAAACCTGGAATGTCTCGCCCGTCGCGACCATCGCAAGCTGATGAGTTTATGCGGTGTGGATTGGGACGACCTTTCCGACATGATTTCGGAAATCAAGGCGCTCGATCCAAAGCCTGGCGCCAATTGGGATAGCGCCGCCCTGCCGCCGGTTATTCCGGATGTGCTGATGCGGCCGGCGCCGAACGGCGATTGGTTCCTGGAACTGAACCCGGAAACGTTGCCGCGCGTTCTGGTGAATGAGAGCTTTTACGCCCGGGTCAGCCGGCGGGCGGGGCGGGAGGACAAATCGTTCCTCGCCGAGAAGCTGGCCACCGCCAACTGGCTGGTGAAATCGCTGCAGCAGCGGGCGCAGACGGTCCTGAAAGTAGCGGCGGAAATCGTGCAGCGGCAGGACGGGTTTTTTCGCCACGGCGTCAGCCACCTGCGGCCGCTGATCCTGCGCGACATCGCCGACGCCGTCTCACTGCACGAGAGCACGGTGAGCCGGGTGACCGCGAACAAATATATCGCAACACCGCGGGGTATGTTTGAATTAAAATACTTCTTTACCAACGCCATCGCGGGCGCCGGCGGCGAGAGTCATAGCGCGGAAGCAGTACGCCATCGCATCCGGGCCCTTGTCGGGGCCGAGACGGCTGACGACATTCTCTCTGATGACGCGATTGTCGCCATCCTACGTAAGGAGGGCGTGGACATTGCCCGCCGGACCGTGGCCAAATACCGGGAAGCGCTGCGCATCCCCAGCTCCGTGCAGCGCAAGCGCGAAAAGGCGGTTCCGGCCTAGCCGCGAGCAATTTGAGGGAGCTGGCGTGAGAAAGGGTTTGCTCCATGCAGATCAATGTTTCCGGCAAGCAGGTCGATCTTTCCGACGCACTGCGCACCCGGGTTGCCGCGAGCCTGGACGGCATTGCGGGAAAATATTTTGATCACGCGATGGAGGCGCACGTCACGTTTGGCCGGGCGCGAAGCTTTTTCACCTGCGACATCAATCTGCACGCCAGTCGGGGTCTGACGCTCCGTGGCGAAGGCGAGGCGGCGGATGCCCATTCGGCATTCGATGACGCCGCCGAACACATCGCGACTCGCCTGCGCCGCTACCGGCGCCGGTTGAATGATCACCACCGCGATACCGCGCAACGCGAGCGGCCGGAAAAGGCCCGCACCTTCGTATTGCGGGCGGAAGGTGACGAGGGCGAGGCGCCGGCGGTGAACGGGCATGCACAGCCCGCCTATGCAACGGTGATCGCCGAAACCCAGATCGAAATCGCGCGGCTGACGGTGGGCGATGCCGTCATGCGCATGGATCTCGCGGACCAAAAAGTGTTAATGTTCCGCAACAGCGGCACCGGCGAGCTGAATGTCATCTATCGGCGTGCCGATGGGAATATCGGCTGGATCGATCCGACGATCCAAGGGTGAGCGGAACAGGAAGAATTTTCTCTTTCTGAAGAAAAATTATGTTGAGCCTGTTGGCACCCAGGTGCCGGCAGGCTCAACATAGCCAAAGTTCTTTGCTTCTTTCTTTCAAGAAAGAAGGTCTTCCTTCACCTTCCCGCAATTGCCTCGTGATGATGAATCACCTCCCGAACAACAAACGCGAGGAACTTTTCCGCAAACTCAGGATCCAGCCGGGCGCCTTCCGCCAGGCTGCGTAGCCGCGCGATTTGTTGTGCTTCCCGCGCCGGGTCGGCCGGGGGAAGGCCGCGAGCCGCCTTCAGAACGCCCACTTTCTGGGTGCATTTGAACCGTTCCGCCAGCAGGTAGATCAGCGCGGCATCGATGTTGTCGATACTGGCGCGCAGCGCGAGCAATTCTTCGGGTATCGCCTCGGTCATACGGTATTTCCTGTATCGGGCATCCTGCCCGCCACGATCGGTGCGATGAAGTCGCGCAGATTGCCGCCTGAAAACAAATGGCCTTCGATACCAGCACGTTTCGCCGCTTCCATGTCCGTGCTTTGGTCACCGACCAGCACGCAATACTGTTTGTTGAGGCGCCAGTCGGCAATAAGGCTCAAAATCATGCCGGGACCCGGCTTGCGCCAATCACTTTCGCGCTTGTAGGCGGCGACATTGCCTTCCGGATGGTACGGACAGATGCGCGTATCGTCGATCGTTCCGCCATGGCGCCGCGCCTCGTCCGCGACCCAGCCATTTAGCGCATGCGCATCCTGTTCCGTATAGAGGCCCCGCGCCACGCCGCTTTGGTTACTGACCAGAAAGACATGCCAGCGATGATCCGTTGCGAAACGGATAGCATCGAGTGCCCCTTCCATCCAGGTCCAGCGATCGCGGCCGCCGACATAGCCGTGGTCATGATTGAGGACGCCGTCGCGATCGAAAAACAGCGCCGGACGCGTCAGCACGGCGGGTAATTCGTGGCGGGCTGTTTCAAGGTCTTCCGGCACGCCGATATCAACAAAGAAGCCGCTGCCAAGTGTGCCGCGCAGCGCGCCGGCGGCTGCGAGCGCGGGCAGCACGTCACGTTCCAGCGACCCTTGGTCCGGGCAGCCGTCCAGAATAGCCTGGTCGAGGACGTAGAGGCCGGCGTTGATGACGCCGGCGGTGGCGCTTTCCGGGCGGGCGGCAAAATTGGTAATGCGATCGCCGTCCCGTTGCACCGTGCCGTAGCGCGAGGCATCGGGCAGGGCGCATAGCATAAGCCGCCCAAGCGTTTCCGCGGAGTCGGCGGCAGCATCGGCGAGCAGACTGGCGAGATTGGTGTCGAACAGGCTATCGCCGTTGCAGAGCAGGAAACGCTCGGCAAGGTGTGGGCGGGCGTAACGAAGGGCGCCCGCGGTCCCGGCCGGCGCCGGCTCCTCACTGAAAACGAGACGCGTTCTCTTCGGCAACGCGTCCGCGGCGGCGTTGACGGCGTCCTGGACCGCCTGGCTCAGATGGCCGGTGAGGATCACGAATTCCTCGACGCCATAGCGTTGAAGTTCCCGCATCAACCAGGCGAGGAACGGGCGGTCGCCGATTTCCAGCACCGGCTTCGGCACTTCGCGGGAAATGGTGCCGAGCCGGGTGGCGAGGCCGCCCGCCAGGATGGCGCATTGCGCAATCGTGGCGCCACGTGTGCGCTGCGGGGGCGGATTCACCGCCAGTTTGGCTCCTGTTTGCATACCGGATGCTCTGCCGTAGAACGCGTTTTCTGCCAAGCTGGGAGATCGTATGGGGATCAGGACCGCAATCGTGCGCGCCAGGGCGCCGCTGCGGCTCGGCCTTGCCGGTGGGGGAACCGATTTGCCGGATTACGCGGCACGTTTCGGCGGCGCCGTATTGAACGCGACAATGGATCGATATGCGTTCGCCAGTATCGTGGCACGTAACGATGC